>CAZNET010000015.1:0-15854 GCA_964571885.1 uncultured Pirellulales bacterium | reverse complement strand
TTGGTTCTTCGCCGCTATGGTTACCGGCTCTTGCCTGGCGGCCGATTCGGTTAACGATACCAATAGCAATTGGTTTAATAAAAGTGCCAGGGCCGGTTCTGGTTCCGAGCCTAACGGTTTCGGAAAAACCGGCTTTGATAAGCCAAACGGCGAATATAATACCGGTGAACTTTTTATGAAACTGATGCTGTCGGTTTTTCTGGTCGTGGCGATGGGAATTGCCGTGATGTTCGTTTCTAAAAAATTTCAAACAAAAATCATGGCAAGACCGGGCAAAAAAATCCAGATCACTGAAACCGCTTATCTTGGACCGGGCAAAACGATCCACCTGGTCAGCATTGAAGACCGGCAATTTCTCATCGGCAGTACCAAAGACACGATTGTGCATCTGGCTCAACTTGAAAAGCCTGCCAATACAGAAACTCAATTCGATATTAATATGGGATAATTGATGAAAAAGTTTTTAATCATCATCGGCGTCATACTTTTATCGAGTCAGCTCTGTCCGGCTCAGGAAGCTTCCGCAAACAAAGCCCTGAATATCCCTGCTGATTCGGTGCCGAGTATCGGAGACCTTGTCAGTGTCATTGATAAAGCGACAACAACAGAGGCAAAAGATAAAGACTGGTCAACGCCGTTAAAACTTGTATTGATCTTTACCGGCCTGGCTATTTTACCAAGTCTGATGATTATGATGACGTCATTCACCAGAATAGCGATCGTCCTGTCGTTTGTCAGAAGGGCTTTGAGCACACAGAATATCCCGCCCAATATGGCCATTATGGGTTTGGCATTGTTCCTTACATTATTCACTATGGCACCGACTTTTTCAATAGTCAATCAAACCGCAATTCAACCTTATCTCTCCAATGAAATCAACTTTCAAACAGCCCTGAGCGAAACGATCATTGCGCTGAAAACCTTTATGCTTAATCAATGCCGTGAAAGTGATTTAGCGATCTTCATTCAGATGGCCAAGGCGGAAAAACCCGAAAAAGCAATGGATATCGGTATGCATATCGTGATACCGGCTTTTATCATCAGTGAATTCAGAACAGCTTTTGAGATCGGCTGTCTTTTGTTCATTCCGTTTCTGTTGATCGACATGGTTATTGCCGGCGTACTGCTCAGCGCGGGAATGATGATGCTGCCGCCGATAATGATCTCACTGCCGTTCAAGCTGATCCTTTTTATTCTCGTGGACGGCTGGGGATTATTGGCAAGAAGTCTGAGCCTCGGATTTAATTAATCAGGAATAATTTATGGATAATGGATTTGTTCTTTATTTAGGAAAACACACACTGCAAACGGCATTGATGGTCTCGGCACCGATACTGCTGACGTGTATGATCGTCGGTGTCACTGTAACGCTGTTCCAGGCCATTACTTCCATTCGTGATATGACACTGACGATTGTCCCGAAACTTTTAGCGGTCGGAGCAATGGTTCTTCTGGCCGGTAACTGGATGCTTCAGCTGGTCTTGCGGTTTACCGTGGAAATTTTCGGCTATATACAAAATATTGCACAATGAAATCAAGTTGTAACCAATAAGCTATGAATGCTAAATTTTTATTTTTCTTCATGGTATTGACACGGATATCGGCATTTTTTCTAATCCTGCCTGTTTTCAGCTGGAGAAGTATACCCGTCCGGGTCAAAACCGCAGCGGCTTTAATGATTTCTTTGTTTTTCGCCATGGTCATCCCGTCAAATATCACGGCTGAAAATACATCCGTTCTCGAAGTAACGATTTTGCTGAACAACGAGGCGTTTTACGGCTTGGCCCTTGGTTTAATTATTCTGTTAATCTTCAATGTCATAAAAGTAACCGGCCGGATCATCGAAAGACAAATGGGAATGGCAATGGCTCAGGTTCTTGATCCGATGACCGGTGAAAACGGCCAGCCTCTTGGCATGCTGCTGGAAATCATCTTTATTGTCATATTCTTAAGCTGTAATGGTCATCACATGTTTTTGATGATTTTAGCACGAAGCTACGAGGCCTTTCCCGCCGGACAAATCCCGAATATCGGCGTTTTAACCGAAGGCGTTGTGAAAGCCGGATCAAATATGCTCACCGCCGGACTGCGTCTGGCAGCGCCGATATTGACCGCGTTTCTGTTACTGATGATAACCATGGGCGTTTTAGCACGTTTGACACCTGAAATGAATATCTTATTTATCTCCCTGCCGCTGCGAGTCGGATTAGGATTGATGATGACAATGGTTTTTATTCCCTTTATTAATAGTTTTACATCGGAATTTGCGGACTGGATGGCAAAACTGCTTCCAATATGACCAACGTTAATGTGAAAGTAAAATAAAATGGCCGATCAGCCCGGCGCCGAAAAAACAGAACAACCAACGGCAAGAAGGCTCTCAAAAGCGAGAGAGCAAGGACAGGTGCCGCAGAGCGCGGAACTGATGTCTTTTACATCCATTCTGGTGCTGACATTGGCGGTAACATTTATGGCACCGCATCTTCTCAAATGGTGTTATCATCTCATCAGAGACGGTGCCGGCGCTGATACATCCGTTTTTGTCAACAGCGGAGCATTCATTAACTTTCTCAACAAAAAATTTATTGGAATGATACTGGTCTGTTTGCCGATAGTGACGATGCTCACCATCGGATCTATTCTTTCGGGCCTACTGACCACCGGGATCAATTATTCACCGCAAGCGATTAAATTCCGACCCAGCGCCATCAGCTTTGGCAGTGGTATCAAAAAACTGATCAACTCGAAAACCCTGGTTCGATTTCTTACTTCCGTTGTAAAACTCACTTTTATCACAACATTGGTCTGGTTCTATATCAGCGGCAAAATCAATGAAATCGCCATGCTCAGATGGGCCTGGTCCTTGCAGATTCTCGCGGTCATTATGAAACTTATTTTTGGACTGATGATTCGTATCTGCATTGGCTTGCTGATCATCGGTATCGCCGACTTTGCTTACCAAAAATGGAAATATATCCAGGAACTGAAAATGACCAAACAGGAAGTCAAAGACGAGCGACGAAATACCGAAGGCGCTCCAGAAGTCAAAAGTCGAATAAGGTCCATCCAGATTCAAATGGCACTGAAACGGATGCTTCAGGAAGTTCCAAAAGCCAACGTCGTGCTGGTCAATCCGACGCATTACGCCGTAGCGTTAAGATATGATGCCAAAACCATGTCTGCTCCTGAACTGACAGCGAAGGGGGCCGATCATCTTGCTGAGAAGATACGGGAAATCGCCCGCGCCTACGGCATCCCAATCATCAGAAGACCCGAACTTACCCGGGCCATTTATCACACTGTCGAGCCGGGACAGCCGATCCCCGATTCGCTTTATGTCGCAGTGGCCGAAGTTTTGGCATTGATATACAGGTTAAAAGCTCAAAAAGCGGGAGCATCTATAGGATAAACGATGGCGGGATTTTTTCAGGCAAACGCATATAGAGTCAGCCAATGGGTCTCACTTAAACCCGGCAGTGACGATACCTTTACCGTCAAACTGGTGGGACACAGCCATTTTTTGCTTATGCTCTCAGCCGGTGCCGTGGCTTTGGGATTGTTATTTCCGGTGGTAACTCCCTTCTTCGATACTCTGTTTATTCTGTACATTTCCCTGACAATCGCGGTCGTCATGATTTCGTTAAATGCCAAATCAGCACTTCAGGTTCTCGCTTTTCCGCTGATGACAGCAGTCGTGTCCGCTTTTTCCTTGTCGCTGCATATAGCCTGTGTCAAATTAATACTCACTCAGGGCGACGCCGGATATTTTATTAGTAAAATCAGCACTCTGCTTGACAACCAACATGTCTATACAACAACTCTGATGGTATTAACAACGGTATTGATTTGTTTTATCCTGGTGATAAAATCAACCACCTATACACTGAAAAAAGCATCCGCATTTATCATCGATATTCTCGCGACGGAACAAATTAATATAAAGGGAAATCTTACCGCGGGGCTTATCAATGCCGAGCAAGCGGCTCAATTAAAGCACAACCTCTATCAGCACAGAGGATTCTTTATCGCCATACTCGGCGTGAACCGCCTCATGCTGTGTTTAATCGTTACGCAAATGGTGATTCTGCTGATCAGTCTGACAGCGGGCTTGATCGCCGACGCCGCCGAATCCGTCTCCACAGGCCATTATTATCTTTCGATGGTACTGGCAATCACAATCTCAATACAGGTAACATCAGCCACGATCGCCGTCTCCTGTCAATATCTTATAAATAACCTATCCAACGCCTTTGTTGAGGAAAATCAAATCAGTGAAGAGAAATTTTCCGAAACAATCAGTGTGGCAAGTCGTAAAGCAGCGAACATTTCCATCGAAATGGAATATGAACAAGCCAGAAAAATCGCCGATGCAAAAACAACCAATAACGTCAAACCCGAATCCAACCATCCTCAAAATACCATTACAGACGAGCTCGAATGGTTCGATCAAAAACAACACTTATTAAAAAGTCTTTGGAAATGGAGCAAAACCGCAAAAAGCAGATACTACGAATTCATCGCCAATACACTCATAGAGAACTCCTCAGTCAAGACGGTTCTCATGGCCGCCTCCGATATCAATCAAATCGGTGTCACCGTACCGGTGAACACAGCGATTCAACTGGTTAAACAGAAAATGAAAGTGCTGCTTGTGGATCTGGACAATGACCGAAATGCGGTCAATAAAGTTTTTGAAATAAAAGCAAAAGACACAAAGCCTGTCAAAACCACCATTAAAAACTTATCGGTTTTGCCCAGCTCGCAAGATCATACTATCGATGAAATTAACAAAAGCATCTCCAGGATAAAAAGTGATTATGACCGGATTATCATTTACGCGCCGAATATAAACAAAATTCAAAATCCGACCAAAGTAACGCATCTGCTTGGCGCAGCAATGATTTTTGGGAACGAAAAGACGATTAATAATCCCGTCATGAACCAACTTTATAAAACGTTAAACCGGCAGTCTCAATTAATCCTGGAGCCCGGTCATTAAACGACGGAACCCAGCGAATTGACAGCCCCCATCTGCTGCTGTAACAAGGCCAGCGTTTTCTCTAAACGGGCAAACTGAGTCACCAATCGCTTTTCTTTGACTTCCAGACGATATTCCTCATCTTCAATTTTTTCTTCAAGTTCGTCGATCTGACTTTGGACCTGCTCCTGGTCGATTTCCAGCGAACCGACCTCGGACTCCACGATCTTATCAAGAACATCTTTGATAGCGCCTGTAAATCCCTGTTTCACGTATATCGAAGCGGTATACGTTCCGTCGGCAACAGACGAGTCAACGGTCAACTGCAGGCCGTTCTCAGCATAAACTGGATCGCCGTTGGAATCGAATTCGCTGTTACCGGTGATAATATTGCCCGAGGCCGAAAAATCCATTGTTCGATAAGACGATTCGCTCGACAGCTTAATCTGCGCATCAGTTATCTGATTGGACATAATGGTTACCTGAACATTATAGGTCCCTGCCGTGGTATAGGAACTGCTGGCATTATAGAAATTAATTGTCTTGCTGCTGCTGGAACCCGTTTTGTCCGCGCCGATGATATCCAGTACCCCTTTGTAATCTTCGGCGATCGCTTCTTCGAAATCATTTTCATTCAGACTGAGCATGCCGTCTCGGTCAACTTCAATGCCGATCTGGCCGGGCATTAAAAACGTATCGAAATCCTCAAGAAAGCCTTTGGTCTGTTCGATAATCGGTTCCCGGAATTTATATCGCATGGTCGAAACAACATAATCGCCGATCAGGATACCGGCCGTTTCGGTAACATTGTTAAAACCGATCTTTTCTTTAATATACTCGGTAGCGGCATTATAAGAAACGATAAATTCGTTAAGTTTTGTTTTAACCGATTCGATGTCGCGTGTCAGCGTAATTTCTTCGCCTGATGCGTCAGTTGTGTCATGCAAATGCAGCGTTACACCGCTGATCACATCATCAATTGTGTTCGAACTTCGACTGATATAACCGCCATTACCCTGAGTTTCTTCGGTAACAGCGTAATTTGACATACTGCTTTGATCCAGATTGCTTGGATCGATTGAGATCAAATTGACATCGCCGAGTGCATCATCATAGGTAAATTCAATATAGCCATCAGACAGATTCGTATTTTGCGCGCTGACCGTGATGTCACCGCTATTGACATTCGACAGCGCCTCAAGCGCCGCCTGGACCGTGGCGGCCGAAGCGTCATAAGCGATTGCGGAGGTTGTCATGCCGTTATACGTCAGCGTAAAGGTGCCGCTCGATGGATTAACGCTTGGCGTAATGCGCTGAACCTCGGATATCGCTGAAGTATTCGGAAAACCATCGACTTTGATCTTGGCGTTCTGAGCGGTTTGAGTCACTGTAAAATCATCATTGCTGTAATCCGACAACGTAGCGGAGGTGGAGCCTCCTTCGGCATTGACAGCCATTGCGGGAAGCGTCAATGTCGCAGCCGAGCCATTCGCATTATAGGTTAAGGTTATCGAAAGATCGCTGGCCCCTGCTGTATTTTCCGTAAGGACAATCTTGCCGTTTTCAAATCTCGCTTTTGCGATTCCCGCAAAGGCATCGTTAATTTCACCGATCAGATGTTCAACCCTTGTATTGGCGGTCAGCGACAGATCGACCTGTGTGATCGCATTTCCGTAACGGTCGGTACCGGTAATCTCGATGACCTCACCGCCCTCAAGTGAATTTTCTCCAAATTGATCGAGATCGACGATCTTTGATGTCAGTGATGCATTATCACTTGCCACCGTCAGTTCGCTGTCCGACTGCCAAACCTCCGTATTGCTGTTATTAACCGAAATCCGGTAATCGGTCCCGCCGTCCTGGCCGTTAAGGACCAAATGATAGCGGCCGTTATAATAAAGCGTACTTGCGGTAACGCCGGGGTTGTTTGCATCGTTATTGATCAAACCCACCATATCCTCGAGCGTTGTCGTCGCGGTGGTGGTAATACTGGTCTCCTCGTTACCGTATGAATAAATAAACGTTCCCGCACCGACAAGGTCCTCGAGATACTCCTTGCCGGTGTTATGAACCCAGCGTTCCGCCGCCGCCAGTTGATTGATAACAATGGTATGATTACCCTCATAGGCATTATTCGAAGCGCTGGCGGTAACCTTCTCGTCGTCACTGGTCGAAACCTGATACGCTTTTAACTCGTCCGCGTCAGACAGAGCCGTTGCATCATTCCTCAACGTGCGAATCTTCGTCTCAAGAGTACCGAGAGCATCGAGTTTTTGCTCCCAGGTCGATTTGCGCTGTTCGTACGTATTCATGGTCCGCCGTTCAAGCGTCATCAACTGCTCGATGATGGCAGATGTGTCAATACCCGTTTGTAAACCGGGAAACCTTAACATAGACATTTTATCTATCCTTTATGCTAAACCACCCAAAGGGTTAAATATCCTGATACTATATTATCGTACATCTGAAATTTTTATTTATCTGATTGCGAAAAATAATATCATTCAAATTAATCGTCTCTCATTTCAGTCCGAAATACTTTGTAATTATAGGACTCGTTTGTTTTATTTTATCGATTCGAACGACACTTTATGCGTTTTGAAAGAATTTCTTTCAACCGGATCGCTCCTTTATGGTCCGGCTGAACGACAAGCTCGGCATCACAGGCAGCCAAAGCTTCTTCAAAACGTTTAAGCTGCATCAATGCAACCGCTCTGGCATGATTGATGTCCGGCGTCCGAGGATCCATTTCATAGGCATGATTGAAAAATACTAACGCCCTTTCAGGATCTGATTCTTTAAGCCATTTAACACCTTGTTCAAAACATCCCAGAAACGTCATTTGCCCCGAAAGATCCAGACCTTGACCTCCGGCCGTCTCAGCACCGGCTATATTCAGAAGTTTTTGTTTATATACCGCGGCATACTCCGTAAAAAATTCGCTGTACTTGACCATATCGCTATTGGCATGTTTTTCAAATACACCAATAATATATTGTAAAAACAAGCGTTGTTTTGTTTTCGGAAATTCGGTATGAGCAATCTCCGGACACAGAATTTCAGGTTTATAAAGCATAACCATTTCATTTAAGGTCTGGGCGATAATTCTGTTTCTGGCCCGATACCGATGAGAACTGCTGCCCGGTACTTTGCGATAAAAATAAGAACTACAGATATCAGCCTTTTTGAACTTTAGTCTCAGTGCGTTTTTACAGAGAAAAGCAAAATCCTCGACCGAGTCGAGGCTCTCATCATAACCTCCGACTTTTTCGAACAGGGCTTTTTTCTTCAAACTGCCCGGATTGGGAATGGGGCCGTATGCCTGATCGAAAAGAAAATGTACAAGTGCTTCATTACTTGAAAATTCCTCATACCGCCATTGTTCGGTCAGCAGATTCCCACAGGCATCAACCAGTGTCAAATGTGAAGGATAAAGATATTCAGCGTCGGGATTTTCTTTTGCCCACGAAACCATCTGCTCAAGATAATCCGGCGCCAGATAATCATCCGAATCAACACAAAGCAAATATTCTCCTCTGGCTTCGGCGATAATCCTGTTACGGGCTCTGGCACAGTTCTTATGAGGCTGATAAATATAACGAATTCGTTTGTCGGTATATAACTCTACGATCCGCCGGGTCTCATCTGCGCTGCCGTCATCAACGATCACCAATTCATAATTTTCATAGCTTTGTGCCAGAATCGAATCGATCGCCTGTTTGATGTACCTGGCGGTATTGTATGCGGCCATCTCAATGGTAATAAACGGCTGAGTCGTTCGGGCGGAAGCGGGCTTCAATATAGAAAACAATTTCATGAAATCAATGCTTACATTCGCGGCTATCCACAACAAGATATCGTCCGTATTCTTGTCAATAAATTCCGTCGGCAGTTTTATTTCATTTAAAACACCTCTCCGATATAACTGCCCGAGTAATTCGAAATATTGCTGGACATCTTCAAAATCAATCCTCGCTTTTTGAACCGCCTGTTTAAACAATCCATTAAAGTCCTCACCCTCAGCCGACGCTCTTGCCCTGCATCGGCGCTTCAAGGCGTTAATACGAGCTTTGACACGTGACATGATGCTGACATTTATTTTCGATCTCGAATGGCTGAGCGATTCCGGCAGTTCCCGGTACAGATACAATACTTGATTAATAAATTTGAGTTTAGCAACCTCCTCCATCTTATAAACAATATCAATATCTTCGGCGTATAAAATGGATTCATCGTAGCCGTCGGTTTTCAAATAATCCCAGAGCTTAAATGTTTTAAAATGACTGACAACATGTTTATCCATCGCGTTCGAACCAGCCGCGATTTCCTCACAGAAACCCTTCTTAAGCGGATCCATCTGGTCATTGCAAAACATAAACTGCGAATAAATCAATCCACAGTCAGGATATTTTATATGAGCATGGACCATGACTTCCAAGGCATCTTCGGTCAAACAATCATCACTGTCCAGGATACCGAAATAATCCGATCGGATACTGGCCAAGGCTGTTTTAAGCGATGAGGTATATCCCCGGTTGTGCTGATGCCGGATCAGCCTGATTCTTTTGTCGTTCAGATACCCCTTTATAATCTCGACAGAATGATCGGTCGATCCGTCATCAACGATCACCAGTTCCCAGTTTTCAAATGTCTGATTAATGACGGATTCAATCGCCTCGGTGAGATACCGAGCATTATTGTAATTGGCCATAACCACCGAAAACGACGGCGTCGTGTTATTAAGGCGCGAATAGAGCGACACAGACATGATATTTTCGTGTTCCAATGAACGTTCTTCATGTGGTTTTACAAAGTACAGTTCCACTTCCTGGTGACACGCCTGTGGAACGAAACCGTTATAGCGTTTAATATCAACTATATAGCCGTGCTCGAACTTTTCGGCTAATTGTTCAGCCGAATAGTTTATATTTTTTCCCGCCCGATTCTGCCAGACATTCTGAACCATATTCACCGGAGCGCAGAACGTCACTGACTTCTCAAAACACAGTAACCTGCTGCGAAGCTGACGGTACAAATGTGCATTGGACGCTAATGCATCTTCAAGCGTATTGGGATTGGTAAACGGTACTTTCAGCAGCAACTCGATAATATCGTCTTTGCGGTAAATCGAGCTGGAAACTTCCAGCGGATAACCGAAATCACACTGTTCTGATGTCCAGTCAAAAATCAGCCCGCCGTTACCGATCGTACGGAATACAGGTAGTTTTTGCGGTATATTCTTGGCATAACAGTAGGTTGTATTTTTCCCAAGTCTTAAAGAAAAACCAACAGCCTGAGGATGCAGGTCCAGCGCCGTGCAAATCTCGGAAATCGTGAAATGACGCACAAATATATTATCGTCCACCAAAAACAGGATTGCATCACTGTCAGTAACGATATCAAGTAACTGAGGTTTAAATTTCTCCTCCCGGATAAAAGTAATATTCTGAAATTCCTGTGCAAGACGATCATACTGCCGCTGATAAAACGGCGTACCGGCCTTATAAAGCACAACGAGCCTGACCTGGTCCAAATCGTTGCAATGCAGCCTAAACGAATCAATCGTCGCACGCAATTGCATCGCTCTGTCTTTACTGAAGATAACACCTGTTATGTTTTTTCTGATCAAATCAACTCCTCGCGATATTAAATGTCTTCGATCGCTTCAAACGCTTTTGCAATATTGAGTAAGCGATTGACGTAAGTATGTTTTTCCCTGACAACCTGCTGCTGGGCGAGGATCATCTCGCGCTTTCGCTGCGGCGACATTTGCAAAACCGAATCAATCAGCACGTCAATCTCCTCATGGATCAGCACACAGTCCGGAAAAACTTCCGAAAATTTGGATACGTTGGAAAATCCTAACTGGCCGTAAGAAATATTCTTCCACATTCGACAGGGCAGATAATTATTCTTAACCTGCCATTGGCCGGCGATCGCCGGTGAAATCAGTGAATGACGCGTGTAGAGAATATTCAAATCTTCTGAAATCGCTCTTAAATGAACAAACGCGATATCTCTGCGTTTCAGTACATTTTTCAATCGCTCTATTTCTCCGACATTGCCGCAGTTGAGGGCATCATTCCATATGCTGCCGATCCAGAAAACAATATTGGTAAACGGTCTGATGACCGGCGGGCTGAATTCCTCACCAAGCAGATTTGTCGCCCAGGGCTGGTACAGTGTTCTGCTTGTTTTGTCAAAAAATGTCACTTCATCCCATCGATCCGAAGCGGTCTGGGCCTGATCGGTGTATTTTTGAAGCCTTATGTTTTTCGAAGGTTCTATCTGCTGATGAGTTTGGTTCGAAAAATTATGGAGGCAATAATAAACGCCATCGGTGACGGGTAAATGTTCACCGGCAACATCGACACCAATGATCAAATCACCCTTGTTGACATATTCATGATATTTAATTTCATCATCCACCCAAAAAACGGGAATCTCCAGTTTAGTGAAGGTATCGAAAAAACCGCGATGAATATAACTGTGGGTATGGCGTTTCGATTTAAGTCCCCATATAATGACCTTATTGAATTTTCGAATTTTATTCCTTAACTGACCGGAAATTGAAAATTGGTTATGAATCGAACTCGTCGCGGTCCTGCCGGCATGGTGAAGATTATTCAAAACAGTCTCGGTCAGTTGCCCGCCGCCAAGATCATTTTGACTCCATGATGACACAGGCGGTGCATTATCTGACAAGTCACCGGCCGCTGTACCGGAATACGCATAAGCCTTTTTACTCTGGTGTTGATCCACCAGCAGCTTCAACGGCTCCGTAAATCCCGGTGCTAATTGGATGACCGACAATGCCCCCTTCCGGGCCAGAATTTCATCACCGCCCTTATGCGCACATTGAGCGATAAACCATAAAATCTGCCAGTGATCGAGCCGAGCCTTTAACGCCTCCATAAATTTAATCTTTGCAGACTCGAATTGTCGATGCTGATATAAAGCCAGCCCATGCCAGTAAGTCTCTATGCCGTCATTAATCCAATCCAGCTCGCAAGAAATTCTGAACGCGTTGGCTAAAGTTTCCTGCCAGAATAATCGTCTCGGAAAAGGCAGTTTCGATGATACAAAGTGACTCCATTTTGTATGACATAACTCGATATCCCTTCCGCTTTGGTCCGCGTTATCTTGTTTTTGAATGTCGAGGAGGTTATTATGAGTAATCAGACACTGCGACAACGGTATTAACTGGTATCCTTTTTCATACAATTTATAACACAAGTCACTATCTGCGCAGTAAAATTGGTATTGTTCGTCAAGTCCTTCGACGTCTTTGAAATAATCCAGCCTGACAAGACCGTAATTCAGCAAAAGCTTTTGTCCGTGGGCAAAATCAATTCCGTATTTTTCCCAACCGGCACTGGTGGGATGCAGATTTCGATAAAAGAACACGCCGCCGGCCACCTTTTCAGATTGTTTATTCAATTGGCGGATGGCCTCAGACAAACAATTCCTGGAAAAAAGGATATCATCGCTGGCATACATCGCCCACTTGCCGTTTGCTTTTGAAAAACCGAAGTTGTAAAGTTTTGGCCAGCTATGCCGCCCCGGCGCGAAATGCTCCGACTCGTGATAAATCTTTGTGATATTATGCTTTTTTAAAACCTCCAGCGTACGATCCGTCGAGCCTCCCTCGATAACAATCACTTCGTAAGAAATACCATCGACGGCCTGCTTCAAGCTGATAAGCATCTCATCGAGCAATTGAGCCCTGTTCTTGGTGCAAAGAACAATACTTACATCATATTGCTGTCGACTCATTTCATTGACGGGATCAAAAACAGTTTTGTGATTAATTTCTTGCTCTTCAAAAACTTGATTTTTTTGGATATGTTTTAACAATGCGTCGGCCGCGGGCGCATTGCCGATAGACCGTAATTTGCGACTAAACTGTGCAAGTTTTTCATTAAACTCCCCGTCAGATAAATCCGTCACTCGTTTGCCTTCATTCAACAAGTCGTTATATAAATTAAAATAGTTTTTGCACATCGCTTCGATCGAATGTTCATAAGCGATACTTTCGGCAGCATCGAGGCTCATCTTCTGACGCAATACCGGGTTGATAATCAACGATTCGATCTTGGCGACAAACTTCTCCAAGTTCTTATAGGGGGCCATTATCCCGGTTACACCGTCCCGGATAATTTCCGGTATGCCGCCGGTTTTAAATGCGACAACGGGCAAACCGCAGGCAATCGCTTCCAACACGACCAGCCCGAAGGAATCCGCCAGAGAGGGATAGGCAAAAATATCACTGGCCGCATAACACATCGCCAGCGCTTTTTTATTGTCAATATAACCGGTGTTTACAATCGAATATCCGTTTGTTTCGGCTTGGGTGCCTCCGATATTTAATAAGAGCAAATTATTATATTTTCCGGATAAATATCTCAACACCTGATCGAGATACTGTCCGCCTTTCCACGGATTTTCAAGTCCTCCGCCGGCGGCAAAAGAAATGATTATTTTATCCTGCGGCAAATTAAGCATCTTTCGGCATTGCTGTTTATCGTAGTCTCTAAAAACATGCGTATCGATTCCATTAGGTATAACATGAATGTGTTGATGAGCCAGTATGCTTTTTTCAACTTTTGTTTTCAACCATTTTGACGGGACGACAATGTCCAGATCGATCATCTCATAAACACTTTTTTTATCCTCCCAGAGCTGATGGGATGTATCCTTCATCAACGACGGTTCGATATGCAAAGCCGGGCATTCTCCGCATCCCTGCATCCATTTATTGCATTCGAAGCTGTGAGCGCAATGCCCTGTTAGTGCCTGCATGTCATGCAATGTCCATACGCAGGGCTTGGTCCGGGCCATCAGGGCAAGTGCGAATAAATTGAAGTAATTGCCATGCAAATTGTGAAAATGAATGAGGTCGTGTTTTTGAAAATCAGGATTATTTAAAATATCAAATGTTGACTGAATATGGTAATCCAGCCAGCCCTGCCGGTTACATATCGACCATAACTGGTTATCCCTCTGGTGATCGAATATATTAACGGTCCAGGGTCTTGACAATTTCTGGTGTTTAACATACTGAGTCACCCGGTGGCCTTTTTTTATTAAGGATTCGCTAACAGTAGTGGCTATCTGTGCGGCGCCGCCGGTGAGCTGATGTGTATTAAAACTGGCAACATTCAATTTTTTCTCTTCGGTCTTGAATTGCCGGAAAATCGGCTGATCGAAAATCGGATGGTCGAGCTTTAATTCCTGAGAAGGATCTTTTGCCCATTCATTTTTTATTGTTTTAATTGCTTTTTGATAATCCAGAGAATCGATAAAGCTTTCTACATCGCGGTTATCTCTTGTCTGAACAGCAAGTTTCCCATCTCGAATTTCGTCCATCATCCTGTAAATTTCATCCGGATGCCTTCCTTCATATCTTTCAAGCCAGCCCGGAAACATGGGAACGATGAACACGTTGAACGGATCGGAAATCTTCAGAAAATTATTTTCCAGCCACTCAGGAAGTATCTTGGACTGAGCGAACGGAAGATTCTGATAGTATCTTACCTTTTCGATCACCTGCTTGGGAAAAAGGGTTGAATAATGATATAAATAGATATTATTCGAAGCCAGTTCATTCGCATCGAGAAATCCCTTTCTCCGCAAATCGATACCGTTTTCATCAACAACTGTTGGTGGCCTGTGAGTAGCATATTTATAACCGCAACCAAATTTAAACAATCGATGAAAGATATCGCCGCCTCGCAATAAATACGTACTGTCGCATCGGTAGCGAGTATCGCCCCAGAAAGACAACTGCTTGAAAGAAACGGTAGAAATCTCGGGATGTTTCTTCAGCAGCCTTAAAATAAAATCCATGTGTTCCGGCAAATAAAATTCGTCGATATCGATTTGCCAGAGATAATCCCCGGTCACCTGTTCGGCATACGCCTGTGACTGCTCGTCTTTTTCCGACCAGAAACCTTTTTTGGTAATAACCTTAATTTTATTCTCGGGATCTTCGGTCCGCTTGAAATCATACAATATGTCTAACGTACCGTCGATGGAATGCCCGTCCTCTGTGGCAATATGCTTCGCCTTTTCACAGGCGCCCTCAACCACCAGTATTTCATGGGCGAATGGGTACAGCGCACGAAGACAATATCGCGTGAACGGCTCGCCATTTAGGACAATCACTCCAAAACTTACTTTAGGATACTGTTCCATCGATCAATCTATTTCTGTCTAAACTGTCGTTGTCATATTTTTTTTCGATTTAAATTCTTCGATCGTCCGCATGATATTGGCATACAATTCTTTCGCCCCTTGATGTTCCGGGAACATGGCTAATTCGAGATGGCAGGCCTGTATCGCGGCGTCCAAATCTCCGTGCCGCGCACAAGCGACCGCCAAAGCATAATGTACATTCGGCAGCATCGGATTTTCCAAAGCAATATTATTAAGCGTTTGTGCCGCTTCGGAATGTTTCTGCCGATTCAAGAGTTCTATTGCCTGATTAAATTCTTCGTGGGATCTGCTTTGCTCGTTTCTTCCAAGCAGATCAAGCAAGAATAATACCAACGCTTTTGAGCGGTTTGACAATAAATTACCTCGGGTACTCTTGATCAGACGGCGGCGCGTATCGGGACGAAGGGTCAATACATAGCTTCGTATCTGCTGTTTTAGCTTCTCAGTGTTAAATTGAAAAGCGGTCTGTGCCGCTTGTAAAGCGATCGGCCAGTCCGCATTTTGAAGGAATTCACAAAAATGCCTGACACGAATCGTATCTGAATTCAGTTTCCAACTTGATAAATCGATCTTTCCCAATGACACCAAATCCTCTGCTAACCGGAAATTGACTTTTTCCTGCTCTTCTCGGCCTGGAAAAGGTCTAAACGGATGATCC
>CAZNET010000014.1:2360-16907 GCA_964571885.1 uncultured Pirellulales bacterium | reverse complement strand
ATTCTATGGTCAGTCGCTTTGATTTGGCGTTGGCACGTAAAGTGATAAGCCATGCCGAACAAGGCGATTTGATAATCCAGCGTATAGAATTTTTCGGGACATCTTCATCTGTAAACATTTCACAGCCTACAGCAAAAAACGGCATCGAGCTTGCTGAATTATCTTTAAATCCTCCAAGATGGCAGACGGCTCAGAGTTCTCGCGGCAGGATTGACTTATCTTCCATAGAAGGATTATTGGTTTGTGATGTCGAACTTCCATATAACAGAAATATCGATGAAACACTGCCATGGACAAATCTTGAAACGGATTTGTCAAAAAATGATTTCCACACCCTCAGATATATAGAAATCGAACTTAAATGGGAAGCATCCGAACCGATAACGATTGAGCCTAAATTAGTCAGTTCTGAAAGCAAGGATACCTACGGAAGACAAATACGAATTTATCCTTCGAGCGAATTCAAAACATTGAAGGTGTATCCTTACGAATTAAAATATTATTGGTCAGTAGGAACGGCTAAAAATACCCAGTTGAATCTTTATGAATTGAATAGCTTTAGCCTGGGTATTGCGAGAAAAGCTCAGAACCTGGCAAAGCAGGGCACACTCTATATTAAGAATGTCCGATTGGTTGGCCCTGTAACCGATTAAAATTTATGCAGTATTTAGAGCAGCTACAATGAAAAAACAGGCTTTTACCATAATGGAACTCCTTATTGTTTTAGCTATCATAACGTTGTTGATAGCCATTTCTATTCCTTGCCTGCAAAAGACCAGGCACCTGGTGAGACAACTGACTTGCACAAACAATCTCCGTCAGATAGGCGTTGCTTTGGATTTGTATCAAAATGATAATGATGGCTATGGACCTTTTCTGGGAATAGATCCTTCTGCATATCCCATTGAAGAATACAAAACACCCGAACAAATGCTGTCTTCTTATCTGGGCCATGAATGGTCTGTCTGGAATTGCCCCGAGGACCTTCAAAGAAAAAGAGAAATATGGTATCCTATCACAGAACCGAATGTGCCCGAAGAAATACTTGAAATAAGTTATGTATGGTCGGAACCCTTGCTGCAGGGCTTTTATCCGGGACACCATCCGGAAAACATTAACGGCACTAAATGGAGACAAGTTAAATATGATTATTTGAAAGGTGCTGTTTTAGCAGATGGTAAACGAATGTTGAATGTATGGGATTGGAAACAAGCCCTCGATAAAGATTATATCTATCATTCTTTAGATCAATCTCATGGAACCGGCAGATATCATAAAATCAATCTGCTTTACTCTGACATCAGAGTTGAAACCATAATGTGTAACGATAAAAACTTAGAAAACCTTTTGCCATTTTGATTATCAAAATTATCTTTCATACATCTTCGTAATTCTGGGTGTAAAACCGTAGTTGTTTACTTTAGAAATGCATGTGACTGAAGTTCTGGGTTATCTTTCGATAGTATGATATCAACTGCTACGTTGATATCCTCTGCGATTAATGCATTTTCAGGTAGTTCGTTTTTGTGCTTTTCTCCATGCCCGGTCAGGACATAAATTCCCTTGCCGCCCGCATTTTCAGCAAGATGGAAATCACATGGATGGTCGCCGATACTGAATGAGTTACGCAAATCGATATGATACATGGCTGCGGCTTTTTGCAAAAAATAGGGATTGGGTTTTATGCATTCGCACGAATCCTCTCTTTTATGCGGGCATACAAAGATGTTTGTAATCCTGATACCCTGCTTATGTAGAATATTAATGACATGAGCATTGATGGTTTCAACGTCGCTTAAACGTATCAATCCCTTGGCAACACCTGATTGGTTTGTTATTATAAATAATTCATAACTCTTCTGAAGTTTCAATAACGCCTCAAAGGTATTATCGTAAAAAATGACATTTTCTGGCGATGTTATATAACCCCGATCTTCGATCAGAGTGCCGTCCCGGTCAAGAAATACTGCCTTTTTCATGATAAATTTTCCAAGCGATTTTTTAAAAATTAATTAGATGGATTCTTTATACCGGCGGGCCTGAGTCTCTGCTGGATTTCCCATGTATCAAGCAAAACAAGAGCCGCCATCGATTCGACGACAGGTACAATTCTGGGCACAATACACGGATCATGTCTTCCTTCAATTTTGATTTTTTTTGAATGGCCTTCAATATCGATTGTGTCCTGGACCTTGGATATTGAGGGAGTGGGTTTAATTGCCAGTTTTATGATGATATCCTGTCCAGTAGAAATACCGCCAAGTACACCGCCTGCGTGGTTGCTTGAAAACTGACCTTCCTTCATCTGGTCGTTGAATTCACTTCCTTTACTGCGTGCAGAATCAAAGCCGTCGCCGAACGCCAGTGCCTTTACGGCGCCGAGAGAAAAGAGGGCCCCGGCTAATCTCGCATCGAGTTTGCCGAACACCGGGTCACCGAGCCCGGCGGGCAAACCGGAAATTTTCAGCTCAACAATACCACCGACCGAGTCACCATGTTCGCGGGCATCGATGATCGCCTGCTGCATTTTCTTTGCCGCTGCCAGATCCGGGCATCGGACGGGATTGTTTTCAATAACTTTTTCATCATACGATTCAGCTTTGATATTTGCGATTTCAATACTGCAGGCCTTGATACTGAGCCCGCGTTTTGACAATATCTTTTTGGCAACAGCACCGGAGGCCACGCGAGATGCAGTTTCTCTTCCAGAGGACCTGCCGCCGCCTCTATGATCTCTTATGCCGTATTTTTTCCAGAAGGTCAAATCGGCATGTCCCGGCCTGAAAAGATCTCGGATAATATCGTATTTCGATGAATCCTGATCCCGGTTTTCTATCAACATCGCAACCGGGGCACCGGTTGTTTTACCTTCGAATACACCTGAAAGTATCTTGATCGTATCTGTTTCCGTTCTTGGCGTTGAAACGTTGCTCTGGCCGGGCCTGCGCCTGTCAAGCTCAGCCTGTATCTCATCTGCGGAAATCTCTATACCCGGCTTCAATCCGTCAAGCACAACACCGATGGCCGGGCCGTGGCTTTCGCCAAACGTCGTCGCTCGTATAATTTGCCCTGTCGTGTTTGGAGATTTAGAAAGCACGGCAAAATAGTCACCAATAGAGTCGATAAGTTTATCTGCGACTTCACTTTCATCTGTGACATCTAAGGTAATATCGGCAAACGGTTCCAGTGCTTCCATCTTCATCCGGACAAGATTCAGAAAATTCTCCTTAGGATTCGGATGATTCATATATCTGGACCTGGCGTTATTTTTCAGTCTTTGCCATAAAAGCTCGGGTTCAGCTTTTAATAACACGATCACCGAATCGTTTCTCAGCAGCCTTTTCGAATCAGGATCCAGTAATGTCGCGCCGCCGACAGATAAAATGCACCAGTCAAGTTCTGCTGCCTTTCGAACCGCGTCCTTTTCATATTTACGAAATGCGGATTCGCCTAACTTTTCATATATTTCATAGTAGCTCAATTTCTGATGATGTCTTTGCTCATAAAAATCCTCAACCAGGCCGTCGGTTTCATAAAACGTTATGTCTGTTCGTTTGGCTGTTTCCAAGCCGACCGTGCTTTTGCCGCTGCATTTTGGTCCTGTAATAATTATTTTCATTTCTTATATTCCTGTCAGTCAATATTGCGCATTATTTACACTCATAGTAATAACTGTTTTTTTGATTGAGGATAAAAGCTGATACACCAGTTGGATACCTCAATTACGGTTGTCTCTGTAAAAATATAACGAAAGCGTCGCTGATTTCGGCTTCCGGTTGATCTGTCGTTTTATTGTTCACCATTTCTTATACCAAATAAAAACATTAATATTTGCCTGAGACCATTTTACTCAGATTATCTTCCATTTCAACCAAAGATAAAAACGCGCTCTATATATATCGATACGGTTTCTTGCAAGTCTGGTTTGAAATTATCACTCAACTCTTGCGATATCAATGATTTATAGCAATAGTATCTTCTAATGGTTTCACAAGACACTAGAGATGCTGTCCATCTATAAAAGTATCGATTCTTCCGAAATGGCCGTCAGCAAGGTGAACAAGACAGCACAAAAGAGAAACTTTAATTTTTAAATCCCACGGCCTTCAAAACGGCCTTTTTTACTCTGTCCGAAAACGTTCGTACTCACCTCACGGGATTCTTTCAAGATACCGATAAAATCAACATGGATTGCGGACACTATAACATGGCACTCGTAGTGTTTTTTTATGTCACCAGATAATAAAAAATATTTTTAAAAACTCCGAAATAATTCTTGACAATTTTAATCCTTCAATCTATTTTCGATTTTGACATAGGAGTTTGTAAGATTTTGAAAGTATAAATTCATTGGGAATAAGTAGAGGCAGATGATTAATGGATCGCGAGTAGGAAGCCGGGGGCAACTCAGAAAGCATATCTGATTTTTTATTTTCCTCTATAGAATATAAGAGCTGTTCTAAACATGGAGCAGCAAGTGGTTTAGAGTAATTGTGGACAGGGAATAAAGGATCTCTTAACACAAGACAGGAAAGATATGCGCTTATTTTTTAGACAAAACGGAGGCTAACATGGACATGTCAAAATTTATTATTTCTGTAATTGTTTTCATTTCTATATGGGCAGACGGTTTCGCCGATATCGAATCGGATCTGCAACAGGCCAGGCAGTACTTTGAAAATAAAGAATACAGCCAGGCCGAGACACTGCTGAAATCCATTGCTTTATCTGATCCCGATGCCAGGACTCTCTTCAGCACAAAAAGATTACTTGCAGACACTTATATTAAGCAGCGAAAGATAACAGAGGCGAAACAGACTGTGGATTTACTTGTAGTAGATTTCGATAGTAATCCAGAGCTTTCCTCGAACCTCTGGAGCATTGCTCATGTTTGTAAGCAGATGGAGGAATATTCTGCAGCCGAATATACTTTCAGCAAAATCATAGAAAAATTTCCGGCCAGTGAAATGGCATTCAAGGCCCGGATGGATGTAAAAAAACAGGAGATCATCGATTCGATTAAAAACGGAGTGGCGCCCCAAAAGGAAATTGACCGCTTAATAAATGAATTTTCTTCGGGGCCTCATTATCTAAGCGGACGTTTACACCAGATAGCATTGGCTTATGAAAAGAATCAAAAATACAATGAAGCTAAGCAGTTATATAAGAAAATCGCTGAGAATTTTCCATCTAGTGATATGGCTATCAGGGCCGCTTTGGATGCAGACAAATGCGATATTTTAACAGCCATAGAAAAAAGTGATTATAGAGAAGCCGGTGATATGATTGATAATTTCATTGTCAAACATTTGAAGAATCCGGCTCTGGGTTCAAGGCTGGATCATATCGCCATAAAATATATTTCAAAAAAGCAGTTTACCAAAGCTAATATTGTTCATCAAAAAATAATCGACACCTTGTCGGGCAGTGAATCTGCTCTTAAGGCTCAGTTTGACAAGCGAAAATGCCAAATTCTCTCTTTAATAAAATCAGGATATTACCCCTTAGCTCAAACCGCTATTGATGATTTTGTCAAAGACTATACCAATAATAGATGGCTGCCCTGGATGCTGCATCGATGTGCTTTTGAATTTTATACCACCGGTTCCGATCAGCAAGAAAACCAATTAATTAAAAAAGCAACGGTGAGTTATTCCAATGCCGTTAAAATATGGAGGAGGGTAAAAGATAATTTTAACGAGAATGCCAATATCCAGGCGGAGGCTTGTGCCTGGCTTAGTAAATGTCAATATAAACAGGGAAATTACGAGGAGGCACTGAACTACTCCGAAGAGATGAAAACTAAATGGCCTTATTGTCAACGCGGCTGGTATCCGTATTATATGGCGGGTATATGTTGCGAAAGATTGAAAGAGTTAGGAGTTATTACCCCTAAAGAAGCGGATTTGAAAATTATAGAGAATTATCGAGTTCTGTTAGATAAATTTCCCATTTCTGAGAAGAGCGGCTACGCTCAGAACTGGCTGGATACCAATATTAAGAATTAAATTATGGATGGAGATATCAAAGTGAAGACGAAAAACAAACAAAAGTATTCTTTAATTATTGTTTTGACCTTAATTGTTTTACCTTTCAACAATGTCATCTTTGGATATATACCCGATCCTCCATGTTCATGTAGTTCACCGGACCCTTTTAGTTTGTCAGCTCCTTCAGATGGAGAAATGATTTCCGGGACAACTGTTACATTGGATTGGAGCCACTCTAGTGGAGCAAATTACTACAAAGTATATTTGAGCACGGATGCAGATCCAACATTTAAAATTACAACCAGTTCTACGAGTTATGACGCAACATCTTTAACTCCGGGGGCGACATATTACTGGAAAATAACAGCAACGCATTCATGCGGTACTACTTGTAAAGGTTATCGCGAAAGTCCGGTTTGGAGTTTTACAGTTCCATCGGGTTCTTCACCTGCTGCGCCTACTAATTTACAGGCTCAGTCGGTAACTCATAATCAAATTAATCTTTCCTGGACTGATAATTCAAGCGATGAAGATGGATTTATAATTGAACGGCAGGTTGATGGAAGTGGGGCATGGGAGTTGGTAGAAGATGCGGTGGCGGCTGATGCTGTAAGTTATGAGGACAATAACGGTGGTGCAGGTTTAAATGCAGCTACAAAATATTTATATCGTATATGTGCATTCAAAGGAGTCTCATATTCAGATTTCGCTGAAACATGGGAAATCACACCGCCATCTAATTTATCTGCAACGGCCGGTGACACAACAATAGATTTGAGCTGGGATGCAAGTATATGGACCAATATCGCCGGTTACAATATCTATCAATCTGAAGATCAGGGTTCTACTTATACAAAAATAGAAGATAAATTCACATCTAATTCTTATACAGTTGATAATTTAACAAATGAAATTCAATATGATTATTACATAACCGCGGTAGATTCCAGTGACAACGAATCTATTGCATCGAATATTGATTCAGCGACGCCTACCGATCTACCTCCTGCCCATCCGGAAGGATTAGCCGCACAGGCGGGTGATTCTCATATCCAACTGAATTGGAATGATAATACTGAGCCTGACCTGGCGGGATATAATGTGTATCGCCGTCAGAACACGGATAATCCATATACAAAATTGAATCTGTATCCGGTTTCAGTCAGTGAGTTTAGGGATTATTATGTTTTTAATAATCAAGAATATTTCTATGTCATCAGGGCCGTTGATAATACGGATAACGAATCTGATGCATCATCCGAAGTATCCGCGACACCTTCGGATCAGACGCCGCCTTTCGCATTAGCTAATTTAACCGCGACCGCTGGCGACGGCATGATCACGCTGAACTGGAGTGACTCAACGGATGTAGGTTTTAATCATTATCAAATTTACAGATCAACGGATGGCGGCGCGAGCTATGATCCGCTCGTTACCTCTACAGAAAGTTTTTATATAGACACCGGTTTGACGAATGGAAATACCTATTATTACTATGTAACTGCCATTGATAATGCTGATAATGAATCGGCAAATTCAAATCCGGTATCCGCGGTGCCGCATGATATAACCGCCCCTTCGGCTCCGGCCAACGTAAGCGCAGCTTTTTCAGGCTCAGCCGTTAATCTCGACTGGGATGACAATACCGAAACTGACCTTGACAGCTATAGAATTTATCATTCTGAAAACTCAGGCAGTAATTTTGTTTTACTGGATACACTAAGCGGCAATCCTCCAGCAAGTTTATATTCAGATTCTATTGATCCTGCTGATCTTGGTAAAACATATTTTTATTTTATCACCGCTGTCGACGCCGAAGGTAATGAGTCGATATTCTCAAATGAGGTTTCCGCGACTGCTTTGGCTTCGAGCGTGCCGGCTTCCGTGACGGATCTGGCCGCTTTAGCCGCGGATTCTGATCAAATACAGTTAAACTGGACGGGCGTCACTTGCGAAGAATACAACATATATCGCAGTACAACAGGAATTGACGGTTTATATTCTAACATTGATACAGTTACAACCAATTCTTATCTTGATACAGAATTAACAGAGGTTTCGAAATATTATTATTATGTAAGAGCCGTTAATGCCAATGGCGAATCCGGCTGGTCCAACGAAGTCTCCGAAACGACCAAACCCGCTGCTCCAACTCTTACAGCCTCGGCTGTCAGTTCAAGTCAAATTGAGCTTCTTTGGACAGACAATTCACAGGCTGAATCAGGCTATCAACTCAGTCGAAAAGCCGGTTCCGGCAATTTCAACCTTATCGCTGATTTGCAGCCCAACACGACCATTTATCAAGACAACGGGCTGGATTCTTCGGTGGTATACACATATCAAGTAATAGCATATGCCGGCAGCAATAAATCCGTAATTTCACAAGCAGTGACAAGCCCGAAACCTTCTGTGCCGCAGAACATTTTAACGGTAAGCAATGATCAATCAGTTACACTTGACTGGGACGAAAATCCTGAAACAGATATCGCTCATTATCATATCTATTGCGACACGACAGAGGATTTTGTGCCTGGAGCGGGGAATCGGATCTCTTCGGATTCTGCTTTTAGTAACTATACACACAGTCCCCTGACAAACGGACAGACTTATTACTATGTTATCTCGGCAGTGGATAACGCGGTCGTTGAATCGGATTATTCACAAGTGGTTTCGGTCACTCCAGATGAAAGCGATGCGCCCGAGCCGGCTCAAATGGGATGGATCTGCGAGCCTTTTGCCTGTTCCGGTACTTCGCTTTATATGATTGCGACGCAAGCCACCGACGCAAGCGGTGTGGAATATTGCTTTGAATACACCGATTTGACAACAGGGACTGTTGTATCCATTTATCAGCACAGTCCCGAATTGGAAATCAAAGGCTTGTATCCTTCGATACAATATGAAGTAAAAGTCAAGGCCCGTGACAAGTCAACAAAGCAAAATGAAAATGATTGGTCAGAAACCATAACAGCGAGCACGGGACAGGGAAATATTCATAATCTGACACAAGATTTGTATTATTATAATATTCAGACTGCCATTGATGCCGCAACTGATGGCGATATCATTGAACTTGGAAAAGGGGTCTATCGGGAGCTTATTGTTTTAAATGGAAGAAATCTTTTTATTACAGGCATCGATCCGTTTGATTGGGAAACCGTAGCGAATACGGTGATTGATGGAACCAATAGCGGTACCGTTGTCACCTGCAAGAATTCTGATCATTCGACATTACAAGGGATTACGATTAAAAACAGTAAATTAAGCGGAACGGCCGTTGACAGCAGCGCTGTCTTGTGTGAATCCTCTACGGAAACCACAATACAAAAATGCCTCATAGAGAATAGTTTATATGGCTTTACATGTATGACGAATTCATCTCCGATGATCACATTAAATATTGTCCGGGATAATACTTATGCGATTTCAACTGATTCCAGCCCTGTTTTCAAGAGTAATCTTATATACGATAACACAGGTGATCCCGCTGTTGCGGTAACAGCCGGTTCTGCTCAATTTGTCAACAATACGGTTGCGGGTAATGACGGCAAGGGATTCTCGTGTTCTTCAGGCACGAGTTCGATAATTACAAATTGTATCGATTACGGAAATGCTCAAGAAAGTGTCTGGAATGATGCAGTGGTTTCCTATAGTTGCGTGCAGAATCAAACTTTACCTCCAGGTACGGATAACACAAATGATTCTCCGCAGTTAACATCCGAATTTCTGCTTGGCAGCAGTTCACCTTGTATCAATGCAGGCGAACCTGACTACGTGGCAGAAGAATGTGAAACAGATGTCGATAGCGAACCGAGAATCAAAGGCGGTTTTGTCGATATGGGCGCATGTGAATTCGGCCGGACTATTTATGTCGATACTGATGCTACTGGAAACGATGATGGTTCGAGCTGGGAGAATGCTTATGTTTATTTACAGGATGCATTAATTAAGGCTAATCCGGTAAAAGGAGATGATATCTGGGTAGCAGAAGGAACTTATTATCCTGATAAAGGTGATGGACGAACAGAAGACAGTCAGACTGAAACGTTCCAATTGGTCTCAGATGTTGCTGTCTATGGCGGTTTCAGCGGCTATGGCGAAGCAGAAGAAGAATACCTTTGCGAGCGAAATCTGAAAGAAAACAAAACCATTTTGAGCGGTGATATAACCCAAACTACGCCCGCGAGTATTCCAAGCACTTCTAATAGTCATCATGTCGTGACAGGTGCTGATAACGGTGTTCTCGATGGTTTTATGATAACAGGCGGCTATGCCTCTGGTACAGCAGGCGGCGGCGGTATGATTAATGATGGCGTATCCCCGACTGTTAAAAATTGTCACTTCTTCTGTAATTTCGCAACCACTGCTTTAGGCGGCGGTGGTATATATAATACCGCCAGTGGTAATTCTTCGGTCCTTGTCAACTGCGTTTTCAGCGAAAATGCAGTGGCAACTTTTGATACCAGCAGTTACACATACGGCAATGGCGCAGGTATTTATAACAATAGTGCTTTAACTCTCATCAATTGTACTTTGAGTAATAACCTCGCAGACACTGGAGCAGGTATTTACAATACATCAAGTGGTACATTGGATATTGACAATTGTATTTTGTGGAATAACCGTCTTGACGACGGAACGGTTACGGAAGCAGCGCAAATCTATAATGACGGCGGAACCGTTACGGCAGATTATAGTTGCATACAAGGCCTGAATACCATATCCGGTGTGGGTAATATAGGTAACAATCCAGATACCCATTATCCGAGATTTACAAAACCAGGTAAATGGGAGATTGTTCCGTTTGATGATAGTATAATATTGCAGGCTACTGTCAGAGATTTCAGGGGTAAAGAAGAAATAGCCTCCGATGACGGAACAAATAGGACATATGTTCCGTCTCCTCCGCAAGGACATGTCGATTTTGAAAATGATGAGAAAAACACTGATGAAGAAGGTATAGTCTCTGATAATTTAGATGAAATAACAAGAAAACCGGTATATGCACATGGCTCTGAGGGATCTGATTCAACAAATGGACCGGAAGAGTTTTATAAATGGTATCACGATTGGCCGGATGATGGCTCACAAAATTCCGGCTCCAATATGTCGGCAACAATACCTTTGGAGTTGAAACATGATGGAAATGGAAAATATACCTTCGAAGATATGACATTCTATCCCATCGATAACATGCTTTATGGCGCTATCTATGGCCATAGCGGAATGAATTTTGAGGAAGCTGCCGATCAAGAAGTAGGTGAGTGGCATAATTTCCATTTCACGTCGGAATTACATTGTGACTTATTTTATGATCCTTCTGGTGATACTAAATTCTTTTCTGTGAATGGTTCTGATGATGACATGTGGATTTTCATTAATAACAAGCTTGTTATTGATATCGGTGGTTGTCATAGTGAAGAATACAGAAAATTAGAATTGGACGGTGTTAATGCTAAAGTATATAGACCACAAGAAGGTGGAGAATGGTCTACATGTAATCCTGATTCAGATCAGGGATGCACATGGGTTCAATATGGCGACACGATTGAAGGTTTATTCGTTTCAGGAGTAACAAGTTACAAATTTGATCTTTTCCACGCTGAGAGACATACAAGAGGATCCCATTTGCGGTTTAGTACTTCTCTGGAATTGATACCGCCTTCTTTTGAGCCGGGTGATTATCGTCTGCTTTCAAGTTCGCCGTGTATTGATGTTGGTGAGAATAGCGTAGTGCCGGCAGGAATTTTGCAGGATGCGTATAGTCAGGATCGCTTCTTCGACGATCCCGCCTCGCCGGACAGGTCGGGGACAACACCGCCGGTGGTTGATATGGGTGCTTATGAATATCAGCTTCAGGTGGCTCCAGTGGCTAATGATGACAGCTATAGTGTCTTGAATACGGAAAAGCTGATTAAAGACGAACAAAACGGAGTTCTGGCGAATGACACCGATAATAACGGTGACGAGCTGACAGCTGCTTTGGTTGATAATGTTACGAATGGAACACTCATATTTTGTGATGATGGCTCCTTCGAATATACACCCAATTCAAATTATACCGGCAATGATACGTTCACCTATTACGCTTCAGATGGAATACAGGACTCGGCTGTTGCCACGGTGACAATCATGGTTACTGGCGGAAGCAATCACGCGCCTGTTGCTGCTAATGATGATTATGACCTCGATCCGGTCTCAGCGATCGATCTGTATGTTTTAGCCAACGATGAAGATCAGGATATATATGACATTTTGACAATAAACCAGGTAACGGATCCTTCGCATGGAACAGTGGATATTCTGAATGACGGACAAACGGACTATATTCAATATGATCCGATTGATAATTATATCGGTCCGGATTCGTTTACTTATCAAATTGAAGATAACCATGGCGTCCTTTCCAACACAGCAACGGTTACTGTTGATGTTGTGAGTACATTAAAGGTTTTTCCGGGTCGGTACGGACCGATTAAATGGCCGGTTAATTTTGTTAAATTAAACGGTGTTGTTGAAGGCGAACCTCAAACGTCAGTTGCTTTAGAACAATGGTCGGTTTATCATGCTGAACCCGGAAAGATGGTCGATTTTGATGCCGGCTCAGACGGCATACAGGATACGTGCGATATTCCTGATCCGACGGTCTATTTCTCCGAGGAAGGTACCTACGTATTAAAATTTACTGCTTATGACGGCTCTTCGGCGGTTATTGATTCCGGCACCGCCACGATTGACGTATTACCGGATGACTATTACAGTAACGATCCGCCCCAGATCACCATCCATCCATACGACAGTCCCGTAACAACCAGTGACATCCTGGAACTATTGGCAAGCGTTACGGACGACGGTTTACCAAATCCCCCGCATAAAGTGACCACCCTCTGGTCAGTGGCCTGGCAGTCCAATCTTCGCGGAAACGTAACGTTCGATGACCCGGAATCGGTTGACACGACCGTTACTTTCGACGCGGAAGGTATTTATCTGTTAAATCTATGGGCGGATGACTCCGATAAGGAAAACAACGCTCAGATTGAAGTCATCGTTAAAAACGGCAACGCCGCCCCGGTCGTCACCGGCAGTATTCATAATATCGATCCGCAAAATGAGAACCCGGTTGTTTTTGAGGTTGATGAAACAAAGATAACCGTCACCGATGACGGCTTACCGACGGATACATTGACTTACGAATGGAAAGCTCTGTCAAGAGAACAATATATACAATACATTGATAATACCAGTGCAAACGATCAGTATCCTCATTTCAAATTATATAAACCCGGCCAGTATATATTGATTTTAAAGGCAAGTGACGGAGAAAAATCAGGCTATGGTAATATTATCGTCAATCTCAATGAATACGCGTCGAATCCTTACAGCTTGACCGTTGAGGCCGGCCTTGATACAGGTTGTATAGTTAAATCCGGACAAGTAAATCTTTATGAAGAGCTTAACCTTTATGGCAAAGGCAGCATGATCGAAGATGGTCAAGGTTCGGTTGACCTTACCGCCAATGCTTTTGGGGTTTGGTCATCGGAAGGACCCGGCCCGGTTACTTTTATCGTAAATGGATCCTATGAAAATGTGACAACCGCATTTGCAATACCGGGCACTTATACAATCCGCCTAGAAGTCGTTGACAGGATGATCTCAGCGTATGACGAAGTTGAAATAAAAGTTGTACCGATCGCCGTTCTTGCGGGCGGCGAGCATCATTCATTAGTCATTGAAGATACAAAAAAACCCAGAATATGGGCCTTTGGTGGAAATGGAACCGGCCAACTTGGTACAGATGACAAGATAAGTAAATATTGGCCCGCGAGGGTTCTTTCCGGTGAACAGGGTGAATCTTCTTACTTGGCTCATCCTTTTTTAGAAAATATTTCATCTTTAGACGCCGGCTGGCTGCATTCCATCGCGGTCGATAATTCGGGAAACGTCTGGACATGGGGAAGTAACTGTTATGGTGAACTTGGCATAGGAACGGATGGCGGGAATATTACTAATTGTTGTACTGATAATGATGCACTGACGCCGGTGAAAGTTTTGAAAGGAGATCAAGTTAGTTCTACAGATTATTTGGAAAATATTATTCATGTCAGTGCCGGTAGAAGCGGAGAGCACTCTCTGGCGGTTGAAAAAACAGGTCATGTCTGGGCGTGGGGAAGAAATAATCATGGCCAATTAGGCAATGATTCCACAACAGATGAGAATTTGCCAGTTCAAGTAGTTGGCCCGGATATAGACGGTGATGGTATCTCAGATGAAGTATATTTAAATAATATAATAGCTGTTTCTGGAGGCGCGGACCACTCAATTGCTTTGGATCATCAAGGAAAAGTGTACCAATGGGGATTCGGGCAATTGCTGATGCCTGAACTTGTGTTGTATGGCAGTTCACATCTTAGTAATATCACTTCAGTTTTCGCAGGTTACTATCACAATGTTGCGGCTGAAAAAATTGATCGCTCAAATGGATATTGCAGAAAGCCAGCGGTCTGACTCCCGACCTGGTGAGGCTGTCCATCGGCATCGAAAACGCCGAGGACATCAT
>CAZNET010000014.1:0-2350 GCA_964571885.1 uncultured Pirellulales bacterium | reverse complement strand
AATGGCAGCGCGGTGAGCATCCGACAGAGCCGGTGAAACGAGGTGAGCAGCCAAGCAGTTCAGATTTTCTTGAAAATATTATATCCGTATCAGCCGGAGATTTTTTCAGTATGGCACTGGACAGCACCGGCCATGTTTATACCTGGGGCAAGAATGATTGCGGTCAATTAGGTAATGGAGAATTTTTCGATAATGTTAATAATAATCCCGTAAGAGTTGTTTCGCCGGATGTAGAGGGTTATCATGGTGATTATCTCGGGGACGATAGCCCTATTATCGCTATAGCAGCGGGATATTACCATGCTCTGGCGATGGATGAAGCGGGCAATATCTATTCCTGGGGATATGGTGGATCGGGAAGATTGGGAATCGGTCATACTCCCAGTAGGTGTATTCCGCGACTGTTGTGTTTTGATACAATAACAAATCTAAGAACTCGAAAAAAATACAATGTCATTCAGGAAGCCATCAACGATTCCGACACACTGGATGATGATATTCTTCAAATCATGCCTGGTGTATATTTGGAAGAAAATATTGATATTGGAGAAAAAAGTTTAACATTACAAGGCTATGACCCGACCGATCCTTCATATACTGAAAATACAATAATAGATAGTAAAATTAACCTTACAAATGGGAATGGTTTAATAGTTAAAGGTATCACCTTTACAGGAAATTATGATTCTTTTTATACAAGCAGTTCACAAAATACATCTGTAATATTAACGGTTGAAAACTGCATTTTTAAGAATGTTAACAAAGCGATAGATGTTTATTACGGTGAAAGTTCACAAATCAATTTTATTAATAATAAATTATACGGTATTAATACAGTGGCAATAAATATTACTCCAGTAGTAAATAGCGGCTCAAACAGTAGGGTTTTGATTAAAAATAATGAAATATACACCGAGAAGGAAGGCTCTTGTATTTATTTTTATGGCAAAGATAATGTAACCTTAGAAGTATTAAATAACAAAATGAAAGCCACTGGTAACTCGGCAGGGGCAGTAGTGAAACTGGTGATAGGTTCACCGGTTATTAAAAATAATGAAATTTTAGTTGTTAACAGTGGAGATACAAACACATCTGGAATTTATTTAGAAGCAACAAGCGGTGCTACGATACGTAATAACACAATTGTTGTCGAAAGTTCTAATGGACCGGCTATTTTTGTTAAAGATTCTCGTGATAATGATAATCCAAGTATCATTAATTGCATTTTAGATGCGGATATTCCGCTTGGAACGTGTAATTCTAATATAGAACAAGGTGATATATATAACAGTTGTTTTGTAAATGGAGCTTCATATGGAAATGGAAATATTGATTTGGCCCCGCAGTTTGCTGTAACCACAGATGAGAACCTTATATCCTGGTGGCGTTTCGATAATGGAGGTAATGATTCAATAGGGGGTAATCATCCTTATAGCAATTCCAGCTATATACAAACAGAGGGACAAGTTTACAATGCTTATAAAGCGACAGGTAGATATATTCAAATTAGAGATATAGATTTTGAACAAACTTTAGAGATTCCTAACACTTTGTCAATCGAGGCATGGGTAAAACTTGATACTCTGGATGCTGAAGATGAAACTGAAAATCGATATATCGCAGCCAGAGATGGTGAGTCACCAAATAGAGTTTGGGGACTTTATTATAACATTGGAACCAGCAATAAGAATTTTGCGTTCTCAGTATTTAATACCAGTGGGGTAGATTTTACGGTAGATTCTCCAGGGGCAACAACAATTGAGTGTGATACATGGTACCATATTGTCGCTACTTATGAATATGATGGTAGTAGTGATTCTGAAATTAAAATTTATGTTAACGGAAGTTTGTATAATTCAGATATAAAGACAAACTTTGGTCCTCTCAAAAGCGATAGCACAGCCGACTTGTATATCGGAATGAAATATGAATATGATAATGATTTGGACGGTGTTGTTGATGAGATGCGCATTTACAATAGAGTTCTTGAGTTAGCGGACATAATCAGTCTATATGAACAGGGATTGACCGGCTCCAATGATGATTTCCATTTAACCGCCGATTCACCGTGTATAGATCAAATTACGGATGACGGAACCTATGATGGAGAGGTTGACATAGATGGTCAATGGCGGGTCATGCGCGTCAAGGAGGATATGGAGGGAGTGGATATGGGAGCGGACGAATTTACCCCATGGGATGTGGATGCGGGAACGGATCAGGTAATTACATTACCTGAGAACGCTGAATTAACCGGTACCGCAACAGGGGGAACCAATCCAATTACTTATGAATGGTTAATCATCAGCGGCCCGGAAAATGGTATGTCCTTTGATGGTACAAACTCAAA
>CAZNET010000013.1:15079-17142 GCA_964571885.1 uncultured Pirellulales bacterium | reverse complement strand
CCGATCTAGAACGGATTCACGTCGGCGAAAAACTGACCTGAAAAAATAGCCAGACCAATAGCAACGCCGCCCTGAGGCAGCAGGCAGAGACCGAGATATTTTTTGACGACCGCCGGCGAACCGGCAAATTGAGCACCAAGAGACGAACCGGACATCTTGCCGATAGCCCTGAAAAGGATATAGGTGGCGGTCATCGCGACGATCGGTACCGACATACTGCTGAATTTGATATGCGCGCCGGCCAGGACAAAAAACAGCGTATAGACCGGGGGTGAGAATTTTTTTAGGGATTCAAAAACAATTTTAGACTGTCGCGGCGCGAGGTTGACGATCGTGACTCCAAAGATCATCGGCGGCATGATCGGATCGATTTTGAGTGCTATCGAACTGCCGACGACCAGCAGCAGTAACGCAATTGAAAAACCGAAGATGTTTTCATTTGTTTTTATGTATTTTAATAGAAGAAATAATAAATAGCCGGCGAGAAATCCGAGCAAAATTGCCCCACCGACCTCGATTATGACCGTTATCATGTCGTTCAGGAGGTCGTGTTTGCCGGTGCCCATCAGTATATGAGCACCCGTGGCGGCGCCTTTGAAAAGCAGTAGCGCAAGGGCATCATCCAGCGCAACAATCGCCAGGATCGCCGCGGTTAAAGGTCCTTTGGTTTTGTTTTCCCAGAGGACGTTTGTGGTCGCGGCCGGAGCGGTGGTCGAGGCGATCGCACCCAAGACCAATCCCATCGCCACCGACATCGCTACCTGTCGGGTAATGATCCAGGCAACGACAGAAGAAGCTATTGCTACAAGAAAAAACGTTCCAAGTGCCTGGGTGAAAAGAATCGTGAAAAAACGCTTACCGTATTTTGTGAAGACAGACCGCCGCAGTTCACCCCCGATCATAAAACCGATGATCCCTAAAGCAAATAAGGTGAAAGGCTGCATGGCATGGACAGAATCTCTTGTTATGATATTTAAAATATCACCGCCCAGCAGAACACCGATAATAACACAGCCGACCTCCCGCGGGACACTGACCATCTGTATGAGCCGCGATCCGAAGGTGCCAAGGAAAATAATAGTACCGAAGAGAAAGATCAGATTCAGGCCATCATGGCCGTTACTGATATCCAATATCAATTCAGGCACATCAACTCCTTGATTATATTGTCAATCAGGTATATTCGATATTCTATATACTATCAGCTTTTTTGCGGCATTTCCAGTAAAATTTAATTTATCCTTATCCGCCGATATAAATTCCCAACCAATTCATTGTTTCTGCTAAACCTTTCTTCTTGATTAGGTGTGCTTAATTCTTAAACGGTCTGAATATGATGAATATCATCGGCTTTTTTCTGACGCGACAGGACTTCGGCGCTGAGCCGCCGTCTGACCACATGAGAATCGAAAACGGCCATATAGTGGTCGCCATTATCAGCGGAAACTACGGGAAGCTGATCGACATCGAGTTTCCACGCTTTGTCGAACGCTTCAGCCAGCCAAATATCAGGCGTGATCGTATCAACAACAGGTTCGGCGATATCCAGCGCAATCAGCCAGTCATTCACTTCCTGAGTGGCAAAGGTATTACGGATGCCGTCAAGGGTGACAGCGCCGATCAGTTTTTTATCGTTATCGATAATGGGGTAGTAGGAATGATGCGATGTACTGACAATTTCGATCACTTCACTTAAGAGCATCCCCGCAGAGATCACGGGGACATTTTTGTCCATCATATCGGCCACCCGATGGGATTCGATCAGGTCTTCTTCCGTAACATTAAGCCCTACCTCACCGGCTTTTTTGACACCAAGTTTCACGAGCATCGGGCCGATCAATTCGATAATAAACGTTTCGGTCATAACCACAATGATAATCATTTTACTAAAAAGAGGATTAATCTCGGCAAAAAGCTGACTGGATAAAATCGCCAGACCAATCGCGACACCGGCCTGGGGCAATAAACAGATACCAAGATATTTTTTTACTACGGTCGGTGAGCCTGCAAACTGTGCACCGAGTGACGATCCGGACATCTTACCGATGACACGAAAAATGATA
>CAZNET010000013.1:6739-15069 GCA_964571885.1 uncultured Pirellulales bacterium | reverse complement strand
GCGGTCATCATGACCATTGGCGCCGACATACTGCTGAACTCAATATGAGCGCCGGCCAGTACAAAAAAAAGGGTATAAACCGGAGGTGAGAATTTTTTTATTAACTCAAAAACATTTTTACATTGACGCGGTGCCATATTCGCGATGGTGACACCAAAGGTCATAGCGGGCAGGATCGGGTCGATGCCATGGGCCATTGAATTGCCGACGACCAGCAGCAGCAAGGCAATGGAGAATCCCAGAATCCTTTCGTTTGTCCTGACAAATTTCAACAAAGCAAACAGTAAAAGTCCGGCCACAAACCCCAAAAACACCGCCCCGCCGATCTCCATCAAAACGGTTGACATCGTTTTCCAGAGGGTGTGACCGCCGGTGCCTATTAAGATCTGTGCGCCGGAGGCGCCGCACTTGTAAAGCAGCAGTGCCAGCGCGTCATCCAAAGCGACAATCGCTAAAATTGCGGCGGTTAACGGTCCTTTTGTCTTGTACTCCCACAATACATTGGTTGTCGCCGCCGGTGCGGTCGCCGAAGCAACCGCCCCGAATACCAGACCCATCGCCGCCGACGTGGCAATTTGATCGGTGATCATCCAGGCGACAAAAGAGGTGGCGATCGCAACCAGAACAAACGTCCCTATTCCCTGGGTAAAAAGGATAATGAAAAAATCCTTGCCGTATTTTTTGAACACCGACCACTGCAGTTCCCCGCCGATCATGAAACCGATGATCCCGAGGGCAAATAAGGTGAACGGCTGTAAGGTTTCAACATTTTCTCTGGTAACCACGTTGAAAAGATCACCGCCCAGCAGAACACCGACGATAACACATCCAACGACCTGAGGAATCTTGATAATTTGAATGAGACGTGAGCCAAAGGTACCGAGAAAAATAATAATACCGAATAAAACGACCAGATTCAGGTCGCCGCCAGCGCTGCTGATATTCAATACCATATCCGGCACACCAACTCCTTGACAGTCCATTACAATCAGGCGTATTCGATATTCTGTATACTATCAGCTTTTTGCTGTCTTGACAAGACCTCGGCACTTAAGGATCGATGCACCGCGCGACAATCCAGCAAGCCGATATACTTATCACTGTCATTAGCTTCTATAATCGGCAGATGATCGACATCGTATTTATCGGCCATTTCGAATGCTTCACTCAAATGTATCTGGGAATTTATTCTGGCAATGACCGGTTCGACGATATCCAGGGCGACAAGCCAATCATTCAATTCCTGTGTTGTAAAGGTGTTCCTGATACCGCTCAAGGTAATCGCTCCGATCAGATTATTTTCGTTATCGACAACCGAATAATAAACGCTGCTGGTATTGCTGAAAATCGAAACGACTTCAGACAGGGACGCCCCGGCATGTATCACCGGCGTTTCGGTATCCATCACATCCGAAACCTTATAAATATCGATCAGATCTTCCTCAGTCACATTCATACCGACTTCGCCGGCTTTTTTGACCCCGGTTTTTACGAGCATGGGGCCGAGTACTTCCATAATAAACGTCGCGGTCATGACCACCATAATAATGGTCTTTCCCGTTTGCGAGGAAAACTGCTGGCCGGCTAAAATCGCAAGACCGATGGCGACACCCGCCTGAGGTAACAGACAAATACCCAAATATTTCTGGACGGCTTTTGGCGCATGGGTATGTTTAGCACCATACCAGCTTCCAAGTATTTTTCCGACGGCCCGGAAAACAGTGAAGACTACAATCATGACAATAATCATGCCCGACAAATGAGCAAACTCCATGTGCGCCCCGGCCAGAACGAAAAAACAGACATAGATCGGCGGGGCGAATTTTTTCACCAATTCGAAAACCGCCTTGCTTTGTCTCGGTGCTAAATTGGCCATGGTAATGCCAAGCGTCATGGCAGGCAGGATCGGATCAATACCCGGAATCATGGAGATGCCGACGATCAATAGAAGTGACGCCAGAGCAAATTCGAGAATTTTGTCATCGGCCTTGACCAGTTTCAATAAATAAAACAACATCAATCCGGCGAAAAACCCCAAAAGAATCGCACCGATGATCTCCGAAAACAACGCAAAGGTTGTCGCCAGTACGGAATCATGACGGGTTCCGATCAGGGCCTGGGCGCCGGTAGAGGCCCCGCGATACAACAACAGGGCCAATGCGTCATCAAGCGCAACAATGGCCAGTACCGCTACCGTCAATGGTCCTCTTGTTTTGTATTCCCACAAAACATTGACTGTTGCGGCGGGCGCCGTAGCCGAAGCGATCGCACCGAAGACCAGTCCCATTGCCATCGATGTTTTCGCATCGACTCCCGGCAGTAACGTGCCTGCCAGAAAGGTCGCGGCGGCCACCAATATAAATGCTCCGAATCCCTGCGCGAATAAAATATAGAAAAACTGCTTACCATATTTTTTAAAGACATCGGCCCGAAGTTCGCCGCCGATCATAAATCCGATGACACCAAGTGCAAACATGGTAAACGGCTCGAGCGATTCGATGCGTTCGGCATTGATCAATCCCAGAACATCACCGAGAACAATCCCGACAATAATACATCCGACTACCTGGGGAACGTGAAACTTCTGGACCAGCCGCGACCCGAAGGTTCCTCCCAGCAATACCAACCCGAACAATAACGCTATATTTATCTGATAGGTCGTCTCAGACTCTGCCATGATATGCGATATTTCAATCTCAATCATTTTCCTGTTTTGCCTGTATCTAATTTATGTAACGAGACTATGAACATGGTCGGCCTGCTGCTGTCGCTGCAATACTTCCGCACTCAAATGTCGATGTACCGCACGAATATTCAAAATCCCTTTGAATTTATAATCCTCGCCGGATTCAACTACCGGTAAATATTCCAGCCCGAATTGTCTGGATTTTTCAATTGCCTCGGCAAGCGGTTCCCCGGGGGTCAAGACTTCACCGATCGGTTCCATAATATCAAGCGCAACCAGCCAGTCATTCAATTCCTGAGTCGTGAAGGTATTTTTTATTCCTTCGAGAGATATCGCGCCGAGCAGCCTATTTTTATTATCGACAACGGGATAATAATAACTGTCCGAACTGCTGAAGACCGCAATAACCTCGCCGATCGAGGACCCTGTGGAAATGGCAGGAACTTTTGTATCCATTACCTGTTCGACACGGTACGTTTGAATGAGATCCTCTTCGGTGATATTCAGGCCGACTTCTCCGGCTTTTTTGACGCCCAGTTTTACAAACAAGGGTCCGACAATTTCCACAATAAATGTCGTTGTCATGACAATAATGATAATCGCATGACCCGCTTCACCGGCAAAGAGACGGCTTGAAATAATCGCAAGACCGATGGCGACCCCTGCCTGACTCAACAGGCACATGCCGAGGTATTTACTGACCGTAGGTGGTGCTTTGGCTATTTTGGCTCCGAACCACGATCCGGCAACCTTTCCGCCAGAACGGCCGATCAAATACACAACCACCACAACAACCATCCAGCCTGTTATATCATTGATAACTAAATGAGCGCCAGCCAACACAAAAAACAGAACATAAATCGGCGGAGAAAATTTTTCGATCAGTTCAAAGCTGGTGCGTTTTCGCTGACCGGGCAGATTCGCCAGGGTGACGCCGAGCGTCATAGCCGCCAGGATAGATCCCAGATGCAGGGCGATCGACAGACCAATCACGAGCAAAACGGAAGAAACCGTGAACGTCAGGGCCTTGTCCGGCTCTTTGATCAATTTCAAAATATATCCCAGCACCAATCCTGCTACGACACCGAGAATGATCGAGCCGATAATTTCAACCAGCGCGATCAGGATTGAGGTAAGCATCGAACCGTTGCCCTGGCCAAGGACGGCCGCGGCGAGACTGGAAGCAATACTGTAGAGCAGCAGGGCCAGACAATCATCAAGCGCGACGATCGCGAGAATCGCCGTGGTTAACGGTCCGCGGGTTTTATATTCCCACAAAACATTTACCGTTGCCGCCGGTGCGGTCGCCGAGGCGATCGCCCCAATAACAACCGCCATGGCAAAGGCATATTTTACATCACCCTTAAAATAATAAATCGTCAGGCCGGACAGAATGCCGACAAACAGAAACGCTGCGACCCCCTCAGAAATCAAAATCGCAAAAAATTGTTTGCCGTATTTTTCAAAAACTTCCTTCTTTAATTCCCCTCCTATCATAAAACCAATGATCCCCAGGGCGAACATATTGAAGGAGGAAAGATTTTGAACGGTTTGCTGTCCGATCAGGTTCAGGCCGGATTCACCGATGATCAGGCCGATGACCACATAACCGACGACTTTTGGGATACGAAGATATTGGAAAAAACGCGCGCCGGCGGTGCCGAAAAATATGGCAAGCCCCATCAGCAAAATCACGTTCAGATGTTCAACAGATTGGCATAAAATCTGATTGTAAAAGTTACCCATCGTTCAAATACGTATCCTATTTCAAAAGCACAGGCAGATGTAACCGTAAGATGTTATAAAAAAGTTAGAAATTACACATTTGCGTGCATTTTGTCAAAATATTTTCCGATATATTATCACTAATTCGTTTTGCCTGTTGACTATTTGGATCTGAATTCATAGACTACGGACCTGATTTTTAAGTCGGTTAAAGGTGTGTCATGGCAGAAAAAACAGTAAAAATTGGAATTGTCGGTTTCGGAACGGTTGGAAGCGGTGTTGCTAAAATTCTTCTTGAAAACTCAGATTCGATTGCCGAAAAAAGCGGCGTGAGATTGATTTTGTCAAGAGTGGTCGATAAAGACCTGACAACGAAAAGGCCGGTTCAATTGCCGGAAGGTTTGCTGACCGATGATCTTAACGATTTAATTGAAGACGATTCTATCGATATCGGCGTCGAGTTGGTCGGCGGGACGACCTTTGCCAAGGACCTGCAGGTGCGTATGCTTACGTCCGGCAAACATGTTGTAACCGCTAATAAGGCTTTGCTGGCCGAGCATGGAACCGAGCTTTATAAAATCGCGCAGGAAAACGACCGATGTATCGCATTCGAGGCAAGTTGCGGCGGCGGTGTGCCGATCGTCTCGGGTATCCGGACCGGTCTGGCGGCAAACAATATTCATGCAATGTACGGCATCGTCAACGGCACCTGTAATTATATTCTTACGAGCATGACTGCGAAGAACGAAGAGTTCGCCGATGCCTTGAAAATGGCCCAGGAAAAAGGATTTGCCGAAGCCGATCCAACGCTTGACATCAACGGCGGCGACAGCGCGCATAAACTCGTTATCTTAAGCTCTATTGCTTTCGGTTACGAAATCGGCATGGCCGATGTTTATATGGAAGGTATTGAAAACGTTTCTAAAGATGATATCAGCTATGGAGCCGAGATGGGTTACGTATTAAAACTGTTGGCAATCGGTCAAAAGGACGATGACAGCAAAATATCGCTGCGTGTGCATCCATCGTTTATCGCCAGGGATAATTCGCTGGCCCTGGTTAACGGCTCGTTTAATGCGGTGAGTATTTTCGGTGACTCTGTCGGACAGGTAACTTATTACGGCCGTGGTGCAGGCATGATGCCGACCGCCAGTGCGGTCGTCGCTGATATTATCGATGTAGCATTGGGCAATTCGGCAAATATATTTAAGCATTTGCACTTCAAGCCGTATGAGCAGACCGAGTCAGTAATCGAAAAGATAGACAACCTGGTTTGTAGATTTTATATTCGGCTGATGGTCAAGGATCAGGCCGGTGTGTTCGCACAGATAGGCAATATCCTGGCTGAGAACGAAATTAGTATTTCAGGTATTCTGCAACATGAAGGCCGGGGACCCGATAACACCATCCCGGCGGTCATCACAACTCACCCGACAAAACAAAGCAAAGTCAGCTCGGCTTTAAAAGATCTAACCGAGCTTGATACCGTGTGTGATAAACCCGTATGTATTCGAATTGTCGATATACCGGAGGACAAGGATTGAGCTGTAAATATGTCATTATCGTTCCGGATGGTGCCGCTGACGAACCGGTCGAGGAACTCGACAGCAAAACCGTTCTTGAAGCGGCCAAAACGCCGAATATGGACATGATCAGCACGACCGGCAGGCAGGGAACGCTTAAGACCGTGCCCGACGGTATGGAGCCGGGCAGCGATGTCGCCCAAATGAGCCTTTTAGGTTACAATCCGCTGGAATGTTATTCCGGCAGAGCGTCAATCGAGGCGGCGGCTCAGAATATTAAACTGACCGGCAACGACTGGGTGTTTAGGTGCAACCTTGTCACAATCGCGGACGATAAGATGATCGACCACAGTGCGGGCCATATTTCCACGGAGGAAGGACAGAAGCTGATCAAGGAAATCAATGAGCAGTTCGGCGATGAAAATATTCAGTTTCATTCGGGTGTAAGCTATCGACACCTGATGGTCTGCAGGGATATGAAGTTTGATGTCAAGACATATCCGCCACACGATCATATTGGTACAAAGATCGAGAAGATCCTGCCTCGCGGCAAGGGAGCCGAGATGCTGATCGACCTGATGGCGCGGTCGCAACAGCTTTTCGAGAATCATGATATCAATAAGGTTCGGCGTGACCTTGAAGAAAACCAGGTCAGCTCGATCTGGCTTTGGGGTCAGGGCCAGCAGACCATCATGGAAAAATTTCAACGCAAGTTCGGCTTAAAGGGCGCTTCCATCACAGCCGTAGATTTGGTGCGGGGCTTGTCGAAACTGATCGGCTTCGATCTGATCGATGTGCCTGGGGCCACCGGTTTTGTTGATACCAATTATCAAGGTAAAGCTCAGGCCTGCATCGACGCTTTAGAAACGCACGATATTGTCTTCGTGCATTTCGAGGGGCCGGATGAGGCGTCGCATAACGGCAATCTCGCACTGAAGAAAAAGGCCATCGAGCTGATTGACAAACTCGTCGTCGGGCCGGTGTATGAAGCGTTGCAGCGTTATGATAAATGGCGGATCATGGTCCTGCCGGATCATCCGACACCGGTCAGTACCGGTGCCCATTCGTCAACGCCGGTACCGTTCGCCATGGCCGGGACAAACGTCTCGGGCGTGCTGCACACCAATTTCTGCGAGGCCAACGCCGAAAAGTCCGGCATGAAAATCGAGAACGGCTACGAAATGATGGAATACTTCCTGAAATGCTAAAAAATACCAAAGATTAAAAATCAAATAGAAAAATTGCGGAAGTTCTATCTTTTTATTCTTAAAACCAAAGCACCAAAACCAAAAAATAAAATTGTATACGGTTCAGGAATTGAAGCGACGCGAAATCCTAAGCTACTCGGTGTAGAGCTTGGGCCAATTGAATATCGGTAAGATGAAGTAAGATCATTAATATCTGTAAAATAACCGCCTCCTCGATGACATCGTATTGAATGTGAAAAATAAGCCCCATAAAAGGTACTTTCCATCCATTCAGTAGCATTTCCCATCATATCGTAAGTGCCATTAAGTTCTTCTGTACCACGGCCAACATCCCATGGCCCATCCCAAGGCCCATCAATTTGACCATAGAATGAATCCACCTCCGCTACCGGTATTACATCACCTGTTGTCGCATAGGTTTGTAAAGTTGTTCCGTTCCAGTAGGCTGCTTTGACAAATTCATCTTCAGTAGGAAGGAAATAGAACGCATTTTCATTTCGATATGGATTATTAGGATTAAAGCCTAAATCATTTGAATCCCACGGCATAAAGGTATAGTCACTGGCTCCACGTGTACCGATAAATTTATAGGCCGGATCGTAACCTTTTATTTCATTGAGCCAGTTAACAAATTGCGCGGCTTCGTACCAACTTACACGGTTGACAGGTACCTGGGGGTTTGTCCAGTAGGAATCTTGGTCATAAGCATAAGACGGGCTGCCGGTTGGTTCTCCATATATATTGGTAAATTTGTTCCATTGGTTGTTAGTGATCTCGAATTTTCCGATACGAAAGTTTCCTGGATCTGTAAATGACCTATGCTGGCTAGCAAAATGATCTGGTGGATAAAGGCTGATATTTGTTCCATTTGCATTGCTGGCATCACCCGATATATTCACAAAGTCGATTTCGATTTGATTTTCCCCTGAGCCAAATGAATCACCAAAAACAACGCCTGAAATGTATAACAAACAAAGACTCACCACTGTTAATCTCTTCATTAACCACTCTCCTGATTCTTAATATTTTGTATTATCTACAGGATAACACAAGATGGCTCTTGGAGGTTATCCACTCCCGAAACATCCTGCATTCAAAAAATTCATTATATTAAGAAAACCTAGATTTGTCAAGTTTTTCATCGAATGTTGATTAAACTATTGACGCGGATGGAGGAAAACGGTAAGT
>CAZNET010000013.1:0-6729 GCA_964571885.1 uncultured Pirellulales bacterium | reverse complement strand
GTTACCCTATCTAAGGGCGATTAGCTCAGTTGGCTAGAGCATATGCTTTACACGCATAGGGTCACAGGTTCGAGTCCTGTATCGCCCAGTTTTTCATCTTAATCGGTTCTATCAACAGCTTTGCTTTCTCTGTCGGCTTGTGTTTTATCAGGAAAATTGGTATCATAAATTTGGTCTAATCAATTAGCAGTTTATGCTCCAAATCAGGATATGGAAGGTACAGCTATGGCTAAGAATAAACGATTCATAAATACAATTGGCGGTAGGGTAACTCTTTTGGTGCTGATAGCCATTCTGGGTTGTGAGGAAACCAAACGTGAACACACAGCCGCTTATATCTACTCTGCAGCTCGATCCGGTGACACTGACAAAGTTCGGTCGCTTCTCGACAAAGGCGAAGATATTAACGCTACCGTATCCAACGGCATGTCACCTTTGATGACAGCGGCAGAGTACGGCCAGGTCGAAACCGTAAAATATTTGGTAGAAAACGGAGCGGATGTGAATGCCAAAAATGTTTACGGTGAAACTGCGTTGTGGCTGGCAGCCAAGAAAGGGCATACCGAGGTGGTGATCTATCTGATCGTCGCGGACGCCGATGTCAATAAGCCGGATAAGAACGGCGTGACACCTTTAATCGTGGCGGCCCAGGAAGGCAATACACCGATCGTCATGCTGCTTCTGCAGGAAAAGGTCGATGTGAACCAGCAGAGACAGCAAGACGGCACGACGGCTTTGTATGTGGCAGCTCAGAATGGACATGTGGATGTTGTCGAGCTGCTTCTTGAGAATAATGCAAATGTGAATATTCGCAGAAAAACCGACGGTATAACGCCTTTGTATATCGCTGCCCAGAACGGTCATACACAAATCGTCAAACGTTTAATGAAAAACGGCGGAAATGTCAATGTCACTAATACCCTTAACGGCGTCACACCATTGTTTATCGCCTCGGCAAAAGGATATGCTGACATCGTCAAGCTGATGCTCGAAAACGGCGCGATCGTCGATTCGATGGCGCGCACCGGTAATAAAGTTTACACGCCGCTGGACATCGCAATTAAAGCGGGCCATGCCGATATCGTACAATTACTTATCGAACACGGTGCCAATCACTGATATATAACACGGCATCACGGTTGTTTGTTGGTTAACACCAGCCACAAAGCATGAATCACACCCGGGATACCACCAAGAAGCGTCAGGATGATATTGATCCAGAAATGCGCCGTTACGCCGACCTGGAGGAAAGCAGCAACGGGAGGAAGGAAAATGGCCAGGATAATCTTTAGAATATACATCGACATAGTCCTTAAAAAAGTTTTTATATATCCAAGAACGACACCTGATTAGAAAACAGAATACATATATCCTTAAAAATTTCAACAACAATGTTTTTACTATCCTATTTATCAGTATCATCAAAAGACAACACCTGTCGATCAGTCAGTAAGCGTCTGCGCAATTTTGAGTATTCGATTTCCTGTACCGAAACCTGATCGTCGATCGCGATACAAGCAGCGGTTGCCGCAGACTGACCCAGGATCATAAACACCGGCTCCATACGGATCGAACCGAAAGCAACATGGGAACTGCTCACGCAAACCGGCACCAGAAGATTTGTACATTCCTCGGGCTTCGGTGTTATGCTGCGGTAAGGAATTTCATACGATTTGTGCGGACATAAAAAATTGCCCTCATTGACGATCTGTCCATCGACGACCACCCGCTGAACATGATGAGAGTCCACACCGTAGCTGCCGATGCCAATGACATCTTCTTTTCGTCTATTATACCAGCAGTCATTTTGCGTCATCACATATTGCCCGATCATTCGACGAGCTTCCCTGATGTAGAGTTGATGAGTGAAATGATCGTTATCCTGATATTCGTCTTTGGGGTATCCATAGTTCTGCATCTTTTGACGGATACGTGCGGGGACACGCGGATCGGAAGCGATAAACCATAGCAGGCCTTTTGTGAAATCAAGATGCTGCTGAAAGATCTGCCGACGTCTTTCGTAGCCGGCCTCGGGATAGTCCCAGTTCATGCCGATATAGTCGGTCGAGAACACGCCGCCGTCATTGATATCTGTTTTATTGTTAGGCATCCTTTTGATACCCAAAAACGCATGTTTGTTTCCTCTTTTGATAAATGTCATGTTATCAACGGCAGCGATCAGCCGGGCCAGGAGTTCATAATGCATCGGGTCATAATTTTCCGGTTCGGTAATGGGTATCATGTTATCAGGATCTTTTGTCAAACAGATGCGAAAATTGTATGCCTGAATTTTTTTGTCACCTGCACCGGGCGTACCCAGGGGTACATCCTGAATCCCCGGCAGCAGGTCGCTGTTCGGATCATTCGGATCGATATAAGGGGACACACTTTTTGGGAAAAACTGCTTGGGCTGTATATATTTTCCTTCACCGGGTTTCAGGACACCGGCAAGTTCCTCGTTGTACTTATCGCGGGGCTCTCTGCCGACATGGCAGGAAACACCCGCCATTGCCATTAGATCCCCTTCATAGGTTGCATCAATAAAAATCTTTCCTGAAAATCTATCCCCATTCTCCATTACGATGGTTTGAATGGTTTCGTTATTTTTTATCACGCCTTTACTTTTATCAAGGATCAGACGCCTGCCGAAAATAACTTTGATTTTTTTCGGCTTTGCATCTTTAATAAGCTGCTCAAATACTTCTTCTGCCACATGCGGTTCAAATATCCAGCCGACAGGCATTCTGTAACGTTTGCCGACTTCGATAAAAAATTCCCGCGAAAGTCCTCCGATCGTCTCGGCGTGACCGGCATCGGTCGCTCCCAGGCCTCCGCTGGCAAGGCCGCCAAGATGTTTGCCCGGCTCGATCAATATGACGGACTTGTTCATGCGAGCGGCCTGAACGGCGGCGACTACGCCAGCGGGAGTACCGCCATAAACCACAAGGTCGTACTGCGGTTCAGCAGAAGTTTTTGACCATGCGGGGATATTTATCAGTACGGCAATTAAAAACATAAAGATGTATTGTTTATTCATTATTTTGCTCCATATACTGAACCTGTATATAACTGATTTTATCAGTATAAACCATTATCTTGTGTCGAGCAACCAACCTGTTTAACTTTTGAAAAATATATTTGCCATTTTTTCGTTTATTAAATATACTTCAAGTTTAGATATAAATTTACAGGAAGGCCCTTTGTCATGAAATTCAAGATCAGATTTTTAGGAGCGGCTCAGAATGTCACCGGATCGCGGCATCTACTCGAAGCCAATGGCCAGCGGATTCTTGTTGACTGTGGAATGTATCAGGAACGGGATTTTAAGGAACGAAACTGGAAACCTTTTGAAGTGCCTCCTTCGAGTATTGACGCGGTACTGATCACGCACGCGCACCTGGATCATTGCGGTCTGCTTCCCAAGCTGGTCAAAGAAGGTTTTTCCGGCAGTATTTACTGCACCAAAGCCACGGCGGAGATCGCCGAAATCATTCTGCTGGACTCGGCTCATATCCAGATGGAAGACATCAAACATAAAAAGGAGAGGCATGAAAAAAAAGGTAAGACATCGCCTTTTCCTTATGAACCTTTATACACCACCGAAGATGTCGAACAATGTATGAAACTGTTCAAAACGACCGACTATCGAGAAGCAATCAACCTCGGCGGGCCGTTGGAGACGACGTTTTACGATGCCGGCCATGTGTTGGGCTCAGCGATCATTCGTGTGAAAATACGTCAGGGCGGCGAGGAGCGAATTGTCATTTTTTCAGGTGACATCGGCAGGCCCGACCGGCCTATCGTTTGTGACCCGACGGTCTTTGACGCGGCAGATTATGTATTGATCGAATCGACCTATGGCGACCGCGATCATACCGCGACCGAGGATATTAAAAAACAAATCGCCGACATTATTAATTTGACGCGTGACAAAGGCGGCAAGATCATCGTGCCGAGTTTTGCACTGGAGCGGTCGCAGGAGATTCTTTATTATCTAAATGAATTGACACTGGAAAGAAAGATCGATCCGATACGGATCTTTCTGGACAGTCCCATGGCGTCGAAAATCACGAAGGTTTTCAGAAAACATCCCGAATTATTCGACGAAGAGATGACGGAATTTGTCGACAATCACGAATCCCCTCTGAATCTGCCGGGTCTGGAACTTGCCGGCACGGTCGTGCAATCCAAGGCCATCAACGATGTCACGGGCCCGGCGATCATTATCGCGGGTTCGGGGATGTGTACCGGCGGACGAATCAAGCATCATTTGGTGCAGCATATTTCCGAACCGCAAAATACGATCATGTTCGTCGGCTACCAGGCGATAGGAACACTCGGCAGGTCGTTGGTGGATGGGGTGAAAGAAGCCAGGATCCTCGGAGAGAAACGTCCCATACGGGCTAATATTGTCCGTGTGACCGGCTTTTCCGCTCACGCCGACAGGAACGAACTGCTGAAATGGCTCAAGTCGCTCGAAAAGTCTCCGAAAAAGGTTTTTGTCGTACACGGCGAGGCTGACAGTGCTCATTCGTTCGCTCAATTCGTCAAAGCCGATACCGGCTGGGATGCGGCTGTTCCCGAATATAACCAGGAAGTCGAACTCGATTAAGACCGCAGTTGATGCAGGATATCCCAGTAAGCGCCGCGTGCACCTTTTTCGATCGCTTTTACCAACTCGGTGTTGTCATTATAATTATGATCGGTCATATGCGGATCGAATTCATCTATGGGCTCGAAAAACCTTTTGTCGCCCGCTATCAACTCACAGACGAGTTTCGCGGGACGTTCACCTAATAACGAACTGATGTAAAATGTCGGCTTGAGCAGATTCATCGGCCCGGTATATTTTCTTTTAATGTTCGGATTTTTTTCGAAATCACCATCATTGATAACGATCCGCTCCATTTGAGTGCCGGGATAAATCCGCACGCCTAACCCCGTCCCGACACAATCGGGATCGACGCTTTTCATAAATTCAATGGTGTCATTCAGGGTTTGTTTTGTCTCGCCGGGGCCGCCTAAGAGAAGGTCGATCATTACTTTTATTTCATTTTCACGACATAATTCTACCGCTCTATCCAAATCTTTCGGCAAATGAGGCTGCCCATAGGATTTTAACATCAATCCGCTACCGGCATCGCCGGTAAAATCAATCCCCACACACCCCGCGTTGGCCATGGCGGCTGCCAACTGTTCATCAAACGGTGTTACCGCCATATAGGTGTACCAGCGGATTTTTTTCCCGAGTGTCCTGCGAATCAATTCGTTACATACCGCCAGAGCATGGGCGTAAGGAATATTGAATTCGGCGTCACAGATATGAAAAACATCGATCTGTCGCGTGAGGAGGTTTTCGATCTCCTCGGCGATCTCTTTCGGGTTTCGAAGCCTTAATGCAGAACCCTTTGCCAAAGGATCGGCGCAATAGATACAGTTTCTATTACAGCCCCGTTTTGTTTCGATCCCGATCTGGCCTCCTTTTTTGAAATAGGTTTTGTTATCGATCATATCACGTGTAGTCGCCAGCACCAGGGGAGTTTGCCAGGCGGGAGAATTCGAAATAACACTTGAGCCGCTTCGCCAAAGTAAGCCCGGGATGTTTTCGTAAGTTCCTGTATTTTTTATTGTATTATAAATAGCGATAACCGCCTGTTCCCCATCACCATGAATTCCGAATGCCGCGCTGGTTTGCTGTAAAATTTCTTTCGGAAAAATCGAATAGCCTACCCCGCCGAGAACGATAGGTGCATCGGTTGAAGCTTTGATATTAGTTACAATATCTTTCAACTCCGGCAAAAAAGACGCACCGCTCGGCCAGAAACAATCATCGACGTTGCGAAAAGATAGACCGATCAGTAAAGGCGAATGATCTGCAAAATATTCCTGAAGTCTTTGCTGCGGTTTGTCACTTAGACACAAATCGAGTATCTCCGTTTTAATGCCGGCTTTTAGTGCTGCGCAGGCGATATAATCAAGCCCGACCGGTGCTATCGGCGGCTTCATCAAATTGGCATTGATCAGTGTCAGCATTGTCTTGTTATACTATCATAAAAAACAAAAGCGTTCAATATCAGTATGACGTGTGAAATGATTTCTAAATGGAATACCATTTCCTGACGGCCTGCTCGAACTGATCGGGATTTCTCGCGGTCATTAATGCCATCAATGTTTTTTTGTGCTGGGGGTGCAAGCGAGTATATTGGGAGGAGAATTTACGAAAATACGGGATCGCCTTTCGAACCGGATAGAGCTGACAGACCATCTCGAAATGTTTAAGGATCACTTCACCCTGCTCGTCTAACGCGGGGTGTTCAATTTGTTGACCGTTCAATACATTTGTCAAATGGCGATAAATCCAGGGATTGCCGACCGCACCGCGCGCAATAAGAATACCGTTGAGACCCGATGTTTTAAGCCGTTCATTAATTAAATTCGGATCAAACATGTCACCGCTGCCGACGATCACTGTCCCATCTAATTCTTTTTTTAACTTCGCTAGGATATCCCAATTTGCCTGACCGCGAAATCGTTGTTTGACCGTCCTGCCGTGTACCACCAGAGCATCGACGCTATTATTTGATAACGCAGATGCTATTTTCCAGAAATTATCAATAGATCTTTGCGACTTATCATAACCCGTACGCAGTTTCACGATAACGGTGCAATCAACCGCCTCTCGAACCCTGTCGTAAATTTCGACAGCCCTGTCAGGTTCGTTGATAAGAT
>CAZNET010000012.1:13836-17215 GCA_964571885.1 uncultured Pirellulales bacterium | reverse complement strand
TTGATTTTTAAGTCCGTTGATTACAAATGTCAGGTTTATCTCAACGGACGAATGGTCGGCGCTAATGAAGGTTTTTTTATTCCGTTTGAGATCGATATTACCGATCATCTCAGGCCCGACAGTGACAATATTCTCGCCGTTCGCATCAGTAATGAATCCATTGCCCGAGGGACCAAAACTAAAAACGGCAAAAAGCTGACTGACGGTGACAAACTTTACGCCGCGACGGGGTTGGGCTGGGATGAACCGGGGATGGGCTGGCATCATTGTCCTCCGGGAGCCGGTATCTGGCAGAAGGTGTATCTGGAAGGGCGAACCAATCCGTGTATCACGGATGTATTTGTCCGTCCTGATATTGATAACAGTTTGATCAAAGGAAGGATCGAAGTCTATTACAGCGAAAAGCAAACGGAGAATATCAGAATGTCGGTATCGGTATATCCTAAAAATTTCAAAGGCAGGCCGATCGAGGATGTAACCGTCAAAACCCTTCCAGCCGGTCCGGGTTTGACAGAATATCGTTTTGAATTGAAGATTCCGGATTTTAAGCTGTGGCAACCAGCTTCACCCTATTTATATACCTTACGGGCAAAACTTGAGATTCCAAAAAGAAATAAAAAAGACATTATCGACACTCATTTCGGTATGAGAAAATTTGTCATGGATGAAATATCAAAGGTTAAAGGTGATTTTTATTTGAATAACCGAAAAATCATTCTTCGCGGCGCCAATACGATGGGGCATATGCAGCGGGCGGTTTTCGAGGGTGACCTCGATCAGGTCATTGAGGATATATTGATTGCAAAACTGGCGAATCTGAATTTTTATCGAATCACGCAGCGTCCGGTTCAGCCGGAAATCTATGATCTCTGTGATGGTCTCGGTATGATGGTGCAAACGGATTTTCCTTTGTTTGGCTACCTGCGCAGGCCCCAGCTCGAAGAAGCGATTCGACAGGCAGGTAAAATGGAACGGCTTATTCGCAGTCATCCCAGTTGTGTTTTGATTTCTTATATTAACGAACCGTTTCCCGCGGCATGGGGAGATGTTTTTCATCGCTACCTGACGAGAACGGAACTGGAGAGGTTCTTTAAAGCGGCCGATGCCGTGGTGCGGACTCATAATCCGGATCGTGTCATCAAGCCGATCGACGGTGACTATGATCCGCCGACCCCCGGTTTTGCGGATAATCATTGCTACAATACCTGGTACGGTTCGCATGGTATTTCAATAGGTAAACTGCATCGGGGATACTGGATCGCCAATAACAACGGCTGGAAATGCGGTTGCGGCGAATACGGCGCTGAAGGGCTTGAAGATGCTGAGACGATGTACAAATACTATCCGCAAGACTGGCTGCCCGAGTCTCGCGGTGAAAATTGGCATCCCGGTCATATTCATTCTGCGCAGACCTGGCCGATCCATGGTTTGTGGTTCGATACGCAGGATAACATCGACGACTGGATCAAGTACAGCCAACGTCACCAGGGATGGGCAGTACGAACAGCGACACGAGCGTTCAGACGTCAAACAGATCGTATTGTTTCAACTGCTGTGCATTTACTGATCGATGCCTGGCCCGCGGGATGGATGAAGTCACTGGTCGATGTCGATCGAAATCCGAAACCTTCCTACTTCGAACTTAAAGAAGCCCTCGAACCTTTAATGGTCGACATACGAACCGATCGACTGAGATATTTTTCCGGTGAGAAACTCGATCTCGAATTCTGGATTTGTAATGATTACAAAGCAACATTTGATAAAGGCAAATTGGTATGGGAAGTTCTTGATGGTGACAAACGTCTTTTCGCTCAATCGACTTCGGTCACAATTCCTTCCTATGATTCGAAATATATCGGCCATTTTAAATACCGGCCCGAAAACATTACGAACAGAAAAACATTGACGATAAAAGTCGGATTATTGGATCGGCAGGAACAGATTATTCATGACAGCAAGATCACTGTAGATATCTTCCCCGGAATCGATACATCAAAATATAACAGTTTATCTGTTGGTATTATTGGAGCTAAAAACGGCAGAGCAGGGGTACTTGCAGAAAAATTAGGCATCGATCCAAAGCAGTACAGTCCTGAAATGTCACCCGATTTGATTATCGTCGACGATCTTAAAACCTATGACTCGGTCCAGAAAGATATCGCTGAATATGTCCATACGGGCGGGACGGTTTTATTTCTCGAACAGCCGGCCAAAAAAGAATGGAAAATAGCCGGCCGGCGAGTCAAGGCGGTCAAACTCGAGGGCAGGATGTTTATCGCCCGAAAGACAGGCCATGAGTTGGTTGCGGGTTTCGAACCGGACGATTTCTTCCTTTGGTACGATGCTGAAAAGGATTATATCGATCATCTTACGGAAAGCTATATCAAGAGTGATGGCCTCATACCGGTTATCACAACAAGCCAGTGGAATTGGGGGATGACCTCTCACGTTTCGGTTCCTGTTGTTGCTGAATACAGGCACGGCAAAGGCTTTTACATTTTTTGCCAGATCAAAAAAGCCGATCGGAAAATCGGCCACGAACCCGTTGCCGCAATATTATTCAAAAAGATTGTCGATTCCGCAATAAAATGATACACTGTCATCATGCAGAGATTGTTGAATAAAATTGTCAGTGGTGATTGTATTGAGATCCTGAATAACATCAAAAAACCGTTTGCTGATCTGATTTTTGCCGATCCGCCTTTTAATATCGGTTACGCGTATGATAAATATCACGATAAGGTAAAAGCGAACGATTATATTGAATGGACCCGGCGGTGGATAGATGCCTGTAAGCGTGTGTTAAAGCCGAAAGGTTCGTTCTACGTCGCGATCGGTGACGACTATGCCGCCCATGTCAGGATTCTCGCCGATGAGCTGGGGCTGCACATGAGAAACTGGATCATCTGGCATTATACATTTGGCCAGCAGACAAAAAACAAATTTGCCAGATCTCATACTCACATTTTTTATTTTACTCATCATAAAAAGAATTTTACTTTTAATGACCGCGCGGTACGAGTCCCTTCAGACCGTCAGTTGCTCTATAACGATCGACGAGCCAATCCGAAGGGTAAAATGCCGGATGATGTCTGGAACACGTATTCACGGGTTTGCGGAACATTCAAGGAACGTACCGGCTGGCATCCATGTCAGATGCCAGTCAGTCTGCTGAGACGAATTGTCTCCGCCAGTTCCAATCCCGGCGATTGTGTGCTCGATCCGTTTGTGGGTTCGGGGACGACGGTTGTAGCGGCGTTTCAATTGAAGCGGGCTTATGCAGGTATCGATATATCCCCCGAATATGCTAAAAAAGCCCGGATCAGACTGACAGAGGAACAATCGAAGCCGTTGTCGTTTGATCATATCGACCGGATCG
>CAZNET010000012.1:0-13826 GCA_964571885.1 uncultured Pirellulales bacterium | reverse complement strand
AAAACAATTATTGAAAACGAGAAAATCTTTAAAATTTTTGTCAATCAACTCGCAGTGAGAATGCACGGATATCAAGTCAATGAAAACAAGGTTCGAAAATTGTTGAAAGAGATTTCGTGAGAGATGAAGACCCTGTTTTTCTTCTTAGTCAGCGCGGGATTATTGACGGTGATTCAGCCGCCGATCAGTTTGTCATTTCTGGCATGGGTATCGCTGGTGCCGTTTATATTGGCCTGTTCTCCGGATATAAAACCGCTTCGGTTATTCTTCACGGTTTATATCGTATCGCTTGCATTTTGGCTCGGTAATTTATATTGGGTAGGTTTTGTCACCTGGCCGGGCTGGTTTGCGTATTGTATGTACCAGGGGCTTTTATGGCCTCTCGTCGCATTGGGCATCCGTTACAGCCGAAAGAGAAACATTCCGTTATTTTTCTGTGCCGCGATTCTGTTCGTGGCCGCTGAAAGTATGCAGGGATTTTTATTAGGCGGCTTCTATTGGCATTTTCTTGCTCACAGTCAATATCAGAATATCTCCCTGATCCAGATCGCCGACATTTTCGGCACACCGGGGATTTCGTTTCTCATCGCGATGGTCAACGGCCTGCTCGCCGATTTCATTATCTTAAATTCAATGCAGGAACGTTTTACATTTAGGGATTTATTAAAAGTCGCATTTGTTCTTGGTTGTCTTTTGGCGGTTTTGTTCTATGGGCGGTGGCGGATTGGCCAGACGCCCGAATCGCTCAGTCAGGGGCCTGTCGTCGATGTTGTGCAAACCAATGTCCCGCAAATTGTCAAGGAGTCTGTACAGGACTCAGGCATGATCTTAAATGACCTGTTGGATATAAGCCGAAAGGCCCGGCAGGCAAATCCTGAACTTATTATCTGGCCTGAAACGATGGTTTTGTCAATTCTCGATCCGCGAGTATTGAGGTATTTGCCCGAGGACCATTTATATGTTCTGTATGATCAGGTAATCCGTGAACACGCAAAAAGCAACGCCTACCTGCTTGTAGGGGCTACCGGAGCCAAACCGAAATTTTTAGCAGACGGAACGATTGATCTTCTGGCCGAACAATATAATTCAGCCTTCGTTTATCAGCCTGATGGTGAAAAATCCACGGACATATACAGTAAAATCCACCTTGTACCTTTTGGTGAAGTCGTCCCGTTCAAGAAATCGATTCCATGGCTGCACGATCTGCTGCTTTCATTTACCCCTTATGATTACGACTATACACTTGATTACGGCAATGAATATACGGTTTTTTCAATGGATTCAAATAGTCTTGGCAAAACATTTCGATTTTCCGTTTTAATTTGCTACGAAGACACAGTCCCCGAGCTGGCCAGGGGATTCGTTCTTGACGATGAGGGGAACAAACAAATCGACTGGTTCGTAAATATCAGCAATGACGGCTGGTTTGTAGCCTATGATAAAAAAACCCATGAAATTACACCGCGAACCGAACTCGTACAACACATGGCGGTTTGTGTTTTTCGTGCGGTGGAAAACCGCGTTTGTGTGATACGCAGTGTTAACACCGGCATTAGTTGTTTGATTGATTCAAGCGGCAGAATCAAAAACAACTACATAGATGGGAATTTGCCCGTCAATGCCGCGGACCGGCAGGGAATCTCTGGATGGTTCGCCGATAAAATGCCGATAGATAAGAGGATAACAGTGTTCAGCAGATACGGCCAGTGGCTAGATATTGTTTGTTTGATTTGTATCGGCGTTGTCGTATTCATTGAATTGGTTGCTAAAAGAAGAAAAAAGACTCGTGAAAATGAGAAGCAGAAACTCCAGGCATAGTATCACTATCATGATGATTATTATTATTGGCATGTTAACCGGCTGTAATCAGCAGATAGTGCCTGTTGTTGTCGATTCAGAGCCATCCGCCTCGGCCGAGTCGTTAACACCAAAGGCCGTTGAAATCCTTCGTCAAAGCCTTTCCGATCCTGATCCGAGGATACGGTCCAACGCCGCCGAAATCGTGGCTGAAGTCGAATATATGAGTTTAATGCCGCAAGTCAGGCAGCTTGTAAATGATCGTTTTGTGCCGGTGAGGTTTGCGGCGGCTTTGGCTATCGGACAAGTCAATTATACACCCGGACGTTTAGCTGTTAAGAAATTGCTTGAAGATCCTGATGGGAACGTCCGGATAGCTGCCGCTTATGCCCTTGCAAGGTTGGGAGAAACAAAATATTTTAAGGAATTGCTTCCTGAAGCGATTTCAAGTGGGGATCAGACTTTAAGAGCCAACGCAGCGTTTTTAATGGGAAAAAGCGGGGATAATAAGGCCTTAAAATACCTTTATTGGGCTTTGCAGAATGAAGATTCGCAAGATAAAGTCCGTTTTCAGGCTATTGAAGCGATTGCCGCGCTTGGAGATGAAAAAATTTATGAAAAAGTTTGGGCAATGCTCATCAGTGCATATGCCGATGAAAGAGCTATGGGAATCAGGGCTATGGGAGCCCTGGGGACAGTCAGAGCCAAGGATGCTTTATTGACGATGTTAGATGATGATGTACCGGAGTTGCGTATTATGGCGGCAGAGCAATTAGGAAGACTGGGGGATAATTCTGGTTCATCAGAAATTCATAAACTATTTGATGATACTAACTTAGGCCAAATGGAGGAAGAAGCGCAAGAACGAATCAAAATACTTTGTGCCATGGCAATTGGTCAAAATAATGATGACTCATTGAAATCATATTTGCCCGGACTTATTGATGATGATTCAAAATTGGTGCAAATTGCTGCGGCAGGGGCTGTTATAAACAGTTATCGGAACTGAAAATAAAAAAAATAAATGTTTAATGGAAAAGCAATAATTGATTCTGTTATTTACCAAAATTACGTTAATTGCCAAAAATAACTTGACGTTTATGGGTCCTTAACATAAAATACAGACTTAATTAACAAGGACCTACCTGATTGAATTATGGTCGATGTTTCTTGAAATGAGTGATGATTTGAAAGGAGCTGATTTTGAGTACCCTTACAAAAATTTTCGTTGTTTTGCTGACGGTTTTTTCGATCCTGCTTTCCGGAGTAGTCATATCTTATGTGACCAATGTGGATAATTTTAAGAGCAAGTATGATGAAGCCAAAGCTCAAAGAGACGCGTCGCGCGAGAAATCCGAAAATCTGACAAAAAAGATGGACGATTTAAAAGAGGAAGTTAAGCAAAAAGAGGACAGCCTTAACAAACAGTTAACTTCTTTGAAATCACAAGTCAGCGAACTGCAAAATAAGCTTAACGCCGCGGAAAGAGAAAATTCGACTTTGCTGACGAAAGTCAATAACTGGACGTCTGTCGTTCAGGATTTCCAGAAAACCAATGATCAGCAGGCCAAGCTTCTTGGCGAAACACAGGCTGATCTGAAGAGAATTCAGGAAAAACAGATTGATCTCAGCAAGAAATATGAAGAAGCGTCCTATAATCTCATTGAAAAAATGTCTATCATTGATACTTTGCAAAAAGAAAAGATGCGGTTGATTGAGGAGAAGAATGAGCTGCAGGAGCGTATCGATCAGTATTTAAGGCCGCAGGGCAAAGTAACCGCTCCAACAACGCCAGTTACCCAGCCGGGCGGTGAAGTTCAGATGCGGCAGCAGGCGATGCCGGCTCCGTCGCAGGCAATACCAGCGAAAGAAATCGCTTTGAAAGGTCTTGTGACCAATGTCGATTTAAAGAATTCCATCGCGAGTATCTCCCTCGGCAAAGCCGATGGTGTTCGGGAGGGAATGAGATTTCATGTGACAAGGGGGGATGAGTTTATTTGCGATATCTTGATTATTGATGTCGATGCTGAGGAAGCGGTTGGCGTGCTTGAGCTGGTTCAGGAAAATCCGAGGATCGGCGACAGTGTGATGACCAATTTTTAACAGATTTTCCTTCAAACAGTGTTCAGTGAGGTAGATAAATGTGTCCAATTGGGCCAAATCAGGGAAAAAAAGTATTTGCAACCAATAATATTTATACTGTACTATTAGTACTCGCTTGTGGTATAGTATTGGCGACGACAATAATGGTAGGGTTAAAGTGTTATATGCAATTCGAGACTTTAATGCTGCCATAAAGTTATTGGTACTGTAAAAACTTTATTATAGAAGGGAATCGACGTGTTGCTGGACACAATCTTAGGCTGGTTCAGTATGGATATGGGTATCGATTTAGGTACCTGTACAACTCTTGTTTGTGTTCGGGATGAAGGCATCGTTCTTAATGAACCCTCGGTTGTTGCCGTTCGCAAAGGCACGAATATCGTCTTGAACAGCGGCCAGGCGGTGGGTTTGGTCGCCCGCGAGATGCTTGGTAAAACCCCCGGTTCGATCAGTGCTATACGCCCCCTGAAAGACGGAGTCATCAGCGATTTTGAAATCACCGAAGCGATGCTCAGTTACTTTATCAAGAAAGTGCACGGCAGGGGCGGTCTTGTTCGTCCTCGGGTGGTCATCGCGGTTCCAAGCGGCATTACAGCCGTTGAGAGACGCGCCGTAACTGACAGTGCCGAGCGCGCCGGTGCCCGGAAAGTATATCTGGTCGATGAACCTATGGCGGCGGGAATCGGTGCGGGTTTGCCTATTACCGACCCAACGGCCTCGATGATTGTTGACATCGGCGGCGGTACGACAGAAGTGGCTATTATGAGTCTGGCCGATATCGCGACCTGTGAATCGATCCGGGTCGGCGGTGATGACATGGACGAAGCGGTCATTAATCATTTGAAGAAAACCTATAACCTGCTGATCGGCGAAGCACGAGCTGAAAAAGTTAAAATACAAATCGGCTCGGCCTCGCAGCTCGAGGAAGAGCTGACGATGGAAGTGGCCGGGCGAGACACTATTTCGGGATTACCACGAAAAATTATCATTACCAGTGAGGAAATACGCGAAGCGCTAAAAGAACCTATCGCCGCAATCATCGATGCCGTGACAGGAACGCTTGAAAAAGCCGAGCCGGAACTGGCGGCCGACCTGATCGACAACGGCATTCATATTTGCGGCGGCGGGTCGCTGTTAAGAGGAATGGATACCGTCCTGGCCAACGCCACAGGATTGAAAGTCGAACGCGTCGAAGATCCCCTATCCGCCGTGGCCAGGGGAACCAGTGTTTATCTGGAGAATCTGGAGTTGTGGAAGGATACGATGGATCACAGCGAGCGTGGTTGGGAATAACGCTTAAATCATTTCCGACCTACCGGATGACACAAGACAATTTATCTTTGAATCGAGAATCGGAAATGTTAACCCATGGTCAAGAAGAAAAAGATCAAAGTATCACAAACTTTTCTTTTTAGCTGGTTTTTATTAGCGGGACTGATCCTTCTTTTTGCACCGACAAATATTACCAGCAAATTCCATGCAGCGTTTGCGCATGTCTTTCGGTATCCTCTGAGTGTCAGCCGAAATATTTCTCTTTCTGCCAGAGTTCCTAATGACGGAACCGAATATGTCAGCAGGGAAGAATACAATCAGCTTCAAAACCATCTGGCTAATGTTATCGAACAGCTCGAGCAGGAAAAACTGAAAGTCGAAAAACTCTCGGGGATCAGGACTCGAAGCGCGCTCGAGGGGGCGGCGATCGTTCTGGCCGATATCATCACGGCGAATATCGATTCGATGCGTGCGGAGTTTATCATTAACAAAGGTCAAGAGGACGGTATTAAAACCGGTCAGTATGTCATCGGCGATAACAGTGTCATCGGTACGATCTCGGAAATTAATTCCCAGACCTCAAGGGTCAAACTGATCAGTGATCTGTCATCGAAGATCCCGATAAAAATCGGAAAAAATCAGATCGACGGTATCTTGGCGGGCCGAGGCAACGCAGTTGCTCAGATCCCCCTCATTCCGGTGAAAACAAATATAAGGGAAGGTGATATTGTCTATGCCCGAAAAAAACCGGGTTTTCTTGAGACCCCGATGGTCGCGGGCAGGGTTGACCGGTGTACCCGCGATGCTGAAAACCCGATGTTATGGGAGATTATTGTAAAACCCGTTTGTGATATCGCTAATTTGACAAATGTGGCCGTTATTATTATGAATCCGGATGGATAAAGTTTATTAACAATGCGTTGGGGACGATTTTCTGTTTTTCTTTTGGTCCTTGCTTTGTTACAGGCTGGTTTGGCCGATTCGATCGCTGTGTCCAGACTGAATATAAAACCCGACTTTTTATTGATCTACATGATTTTTCTGGCATTATATTGTAATACATCCGAGGTCATCATCTCATCTTTTCTTATCGGTTTTGTCGCAGATTTGATCTCTCCTCCCGTTATGGGTGCGAATATGATCACCTTTGGCGTGTTAGGAACGCTTCTTGCTTATTTGCATCGGGTGATTGCGGTTCGAAAAGTTTCCTATCAGTTTTTAATCATTTTCTGTACCGGCTTCGCTGCTGGGATGATAACGTCGTTTCTGCGTTTTATGGTTCATCAGCCCATTGCACAGAACCTATTTATCATTCTTTTGGGAACCTCCGTGTATTCGGCCATTATCGGTCCGATCATGTTCGGGCCTCTGTCGTGGCTGATGCATATCAAAACGACCCAGTACAGCCGTTATTGACACAAATGAAATTTTTTCTCATTTTATTATCTAATTTACGTTATACTCTTTTCGTAATCAGGAACCATAAGGATTATGTACACAAAACGGATTAGAATATTTATTTTATTGAGTGTTGCCGCTTTATCGGTTTGTATTATACGCCTGGCGAATATGCAGTTGGTTTCCGAATCCATGATTCAGGAATCCATTCAGGAGTTAAAGGAGCAAAGAGGGCATTCCAGGCAGCTCAAGACAACAAGAGGAGTGATTTTAGACAGAAATTCAAATGTTCTGGCGACCGATCTGCTTCAATTTAAGGCCCATATTCATTATGGTCTTTCGAGTGTTCTGGATCGAAGAGTGCGGCGTTACCGTTTGTTAAAAGCCGAAGACCGTATGACTGAAATGGAGAAGATCGATGCCGAACGTGAAGAATTGGAACAGATCATTGTCAAGTGTGCCCAATTCAAATCCGTCTTACCAGAGGTCATCAGAGATGAAATCCGGAATATTAATGATAAAATCTGGGGGATCCGCATCATGCGGGCCTGGCGAAAAAACTTTCCAAATTCCGAGATATTCTCCGATTATGATAATCCTTTAAGTGTCCCTTTATCGAGGGTGATTGAGGATTTTGAAAATAGAGAGCCCAATGAAATCCGCAGGATCAAAATGGTCGGTTCCGTTGATATTCTGGAGATGCATCAAAGCTGGCCTTTGATGGCGTTTGATACGGAAGACGATGTCTTTGCTGCCCAGGTTGAATTTATGGATGTTAAGGGACTTGATATTATCCCTGAAACCCGGCGCGTTTATCCTTATGATTCCGTTGCGGCGCAGACCATCGGATGGGTTGGTTTGCCTCAGAAACGTGATATCGAATTTTTCGAAGATGACAAATTATTACGTTATCAGGCGGGGGAAATATGCGGCCGGGAGGACGGTGTCGAGTATGTATGCGAAGCATTGCTTCGGGGTAAACGAGGCGAGGTATTTTATGACATTGACGGTGAAAAAGTCACCAAGGCCCAGACTCAGTTCGGTCAGGATGTCATCTTAACGATCGATATCGCATTACAAAAACGAATCGAAGACTATATACTGGATTGTGGACTGAATCTGGAGAACTGCAATGCACCAACATCCGCAGTTGTCCTGGATGTGCCGTCCGGAGACATTCTGGCCATGGTCTCGCTGCCGACGTATGACCTGAACCGTGTTCGCTCGGACTACGGGGATTTTCTTAATGATCCGAACAAGCCGCTGATCAATCGGTCGATCAATGCTTTATACCCTCCCGGTTCGGTGATCAAGCCGTTGATAGCGATCATTGGTCTCGAGGAAGGTCTTATTAGTCCCCATGAAGTTATATCCTGTCCTCCAAAAGCGCCTCCGAAAGGGTGGCCGAGATGCTGGATACAGAAAAATCATAGTTGGAGAGGACACGATGATATGTGGGCTAATCATGCCCGCAATGCGATCAAGGGAAGCTGCAATATTTATTTCTCAAGACTGGCTCATCGCATCGATGCCGAGGTGTTGCAGGGGTGGTTATACGATTTTGGATACGGTCATGAGGTCGATTTGTCCCCCAGGGCATTGTCGGAGAGTCAATACCGTCGTGATTTTCGCCAGGCATCGGGAATCATCTCTTCTATGACTTCTGACGACCCTAATGATCTGCCGTCCATCGAAGAGGGTGAAAAGCGATATTTCGGAATGGGTCAGGGCAACTGCAGGGTGACGCCTTTACAGGTTGCCAACTCGATGGCTATCATCGCCAGGGGCGGCCTTTGCATCAAGCCTCGCTTGTTTATCGAACCGAAACGTGAGACAGACATTTTTGCGTCGGTGATTCTTGATATATCTCAGGAGAACCTCGACGTTGTCAGAGACGGTATGTACGCGGTTGTTAACGAATATGAGGGGACGGCGAATAAAGAATTCGCTCCGGTATTGTCCTCTTTTTCCCAGCAGCAAATCGACGTATACGGCAAGACGGGTTCAACGGAAAAACCCGAACATGCATGGTTCAGCGGTTTTGTCGAAGACAGCCATGGTCGTTCATTGGCATTGGCGGTCCTTGTCGAGGGTGGCGAGCATGGTTCGGAAGATGCGGCGCCTTTAGCTCGCGAGATTATTCAATTCTGTATCGAGGCCGGTTACATCGGCTTGAGCCGGTGAAGGTTCCGTCTTGATATCGATGGGTGTCGGCAGTTTATGAAGGACTTTCTGAAACTGACGGAAAAATCCTTCATTATCCGGCCATAGAATTTTGTCGTCTTTTGGTTTCGGATGCTCGATGGTTTCGATAAATCGGCCAATCGTTTCTTCATCCACTTTTTTGCCTTGGATACCGATACCGAGTTTATCGATATAATGGGCATTGATAATTTGTTCGTATTGACCGGTGACGGGGATCAGGAGCATTGGTTTTCGCAGATACATACATTCACTGATCAATGAAAAACCAGCCGATGCGACGATCCCTTTGCATGAAGCAAGGTCATTGAGGAAACCTTCGGTTGATCGTTTTTTGGAAATACAATTACCGCGTTCAAAATGTTCGTCATAGCCGTAAATAAAAAAGTTATAATTCGGGAAGTTCTTTAGCGTTTCAACGAGATAATCTCGTTGCGGCATGTTCGTGAAATATAAAATCAGATGATTATTCGTCGTGGTTGTAAGGTTTTTCACCGCGGGCCTGACAATAGGGGGTACGACGACGGCGGAATCGGATTTTGTCGGTGCTTTGAAAAAGTTCACCATCAAATATGTGAACGCACCGAAATAATAGAATCGGGTGATCGCCCATGCGGTCAACCGCGGAAACCAGTTATTTTCAACCTTATCCAGGATGCAGTGACTTAAAACATGTTCGTGATCAATGCTGATATAAGGTATCCGTTTGCGCCACGCCCACCAGGCACTGAAAGGCTCGAAATCACTGATGACAAGATGCGGCTCGAAGGGTTTATAATGATTTTTATAAAGACGATGATTTTTTTTAATTCCGCCGGGATATTTCACGATATTTGTTCTTACGGTTGCGGATTTATCAATTCTATCGCCGGTAAATGCGAACCTCAGACCGTAAACCTCGTGAACCCGGTCGGTTCCGAAGTTTTCCCGTAAATACACCAGCGATTTTTGTGAACCGGCAAACATCACATCGTGACCGGAGTCCAGCAGTCTTTGTCCGATCAAATGCGATCGGCTGCTGTGTCCGAATCCTTCACCAGCGACAGCGTAAATTATTCTTGCCATACGGAATATTATTATAAGGGATTTTTGTCTAAATAGGTTAGCGTTTTTTCAATAATTTTTCCCACCGCCGGAGAAGCGACCGCGCCGCCGGTATAACCGAGTCCAAGTTTTTTATTGGGCTTTCGGATAGATACCAGAACGATAATTTCAGGATCTTCGGCCGGGGCACCAGCAATGAACGATGCGACATAATAATCTTCCGAATATCCTTTTTCGCCTTTTTTAGCGATGTTAGCAGTTCCTGTTTTTCCAAAGACCTGCCATTTCTCCAGTTTGGCCCGCCAGCCGGTACCTCCGTTTTTTTTGTCGTTTATGACACCGACCAGCGGATTTGTTACGATCCATTTTGCAACTTCCGGTTTAATGATATAACCGATAGGGGGAATCGGCTGTTTTAAGGTTGTGATTTGTCCCTCACTGTCGATGATTGCTTTGACGATATAGGGTTTAATATAACGCCCTTCGTTGGCCAGGATGCAATAGGCTTTGACCATCTGTATCGCTGTGGCTGTCAGCTCGTGGCCGAACGGTACTCGGGTTATGCTGTAGCCGTCCCAGACATCCACATCTCTGAGTTGTCCGGAGACTTCCCCTGGCAGATCGATGCCCGTGATTTTCCCAAAACCGAACAAGTTTAATCCTTTATGAAGTTTGTGTTTTCCGAGCTTTTGTCCTATTTTAGCCATACCGATGTTACTTGATTTAACGATAATCTCCCTGATCTTAAGGTTTCCATATTTATGATAATTGTATTCTCCGATTTGGCCGAATCCTTTGCCATGATAATTTCCGTTTTCGCAAAAGATCGTATCGTTGTAATTGATCACGCCGGCGTCAAGCGCAATGGCCGTGGCGATGGGTTTCAGAATACTGCCCGGTTCAAACTGATCCGTGATCGCACGGTTTCTGAAATAGTCGGGATTCGTATTTCGTGCCTGTTCCGGATTGAAGTCCGGCAGCGAAACCATCGCTAATACAGCGCCCGTTTTAACATGAGCGACGATTGCGATGCCCGCTTCGGCCTGATATTTGTCATACCGTTTTTTAAGTTCATCGCGCGCAAACTGCTGAATGGTCGCATCGATTGTCAGGATAAGGCTTTGGCCGTCATCAAGTTCTCGGGATATCGCGTTTGCTCTGATGGGTCTTCGAAAGGCATCAGCGAGAAAGAGATTCGTTCCAAGGTTTCCTTTCAATTCAGTGTCAAACAGCAGCTCGATCCCTTCGAGACCTTTGTTATCGGTGCTGGTAAATCCGGTCACATGACATGTCAGCGCTTTAAGCGGATAGTGCCGCTGCCAGTTTGATTCGACGCCTATTCCCTGATACTTTAGCGCTTTTTTGATTTCCGATTCTGTCGCGGGAGTTTTAATTTTGACATAACCGGGATTTTTGCTGTCAACGATCTTCATGCAGATCTTATGCGCGGGCCTATCGAGGATGTGCTGGAGTTGATTTGAAACTTCTTTGGGATCTTCGATGGCTCTGGGTTCCGCGAAAATTGTATGAATGCGGCTGCTCGCAGCGATGACTCTGCTTCGGCAATCAAGTATGGTTCCCCGTTTGGGCTTATAGATATATCGGCCCTGATGTTGTTTTTTGGAAATTTCTGTATAGTATTCGTTGTTGAAATATTGTAGATAAAAACATCTTCCCGCCAGCAGCATAAAGACCGCCATAAGCAGGATAAACAGGATGATTGATATTTTAATATTCTTCATTGCTGATTTATTCGCTGTTGTCCTGTCTTTTTATCTTTTCCCATACTTTATCCGGTGCAATATTCTGTTCTAATTCGATTTGTCTCCGGCTCAATTGTTGTTTGAGTCGATTTTGCTTTGTCAGGATTACACAAAGTCTGTAAAAATTATTATTGTGCTGACTTCGAAGCTGTATGGCGAGTATCAGAACCGCGGTAATACAAAAAACCACATAAATATAGCGAAATTTCATAAGTGGACGAACATATAAGTTTTATTGTGCCGGTATTTTCAGACGCATACCGATCTGAAGATTGTCTTCATCGCTTAGTATATCAGAATTTGCCTTGATTATCTCATTAAACCGATTTCCATTGCCTAACTGCTCATCGGCAATATCCCACAGGCTGTCGCCTTCTTTGACAATATAAATGTCATGGTGATTCGTTTTTCTTTGGCCGATTTTATCGATCGGTTTGAACATGGAATTATTGAAAATATTAGATGTTTCATTATTCCGCTGCTTGGATGTCAACGGAGGTATGATAAGTTTTTGTCCGACAAAAATATCATCCGGGGAATCAAGCGTTTCCTTATTGACTTCGAAAATTCTTTCGACATTTTTCCGCTTGTTGCCTTTTTCGGAACCATAGAATTTAATGGCGATTTCCGCCAGATTGTCACCTTTCTGAACCGTATAGTACATCGGCAGAGACTGTTTGAGTGCGGTTGCTTTTTGTATTTGTGTTTTTGCCACGAGATTTTTAATTTGTTGTGAAGCAGTCGGCGATACGCTCGCTCGAATTGGTTCGGGTGTTGAATGTTCATTGTTGGAAACAACCGTCGGCAGCGGCGCTTGATATCGGGTTTTGTCCTCAGCGGGCTGGGGAGTGAATTTCGTCTGGGTGATGATTTCCCTGTTGGCTTTTCTTTCCTGTATCGCCAGTGCTTTTGTATGGTTCACGACCATATTCGTCGTCAGTTCGTTGTTGTTTTTTCCTGCCATCAGACTTGGCAGGCCGTTGACAATAAACGCAACCACAAATATAAAAATCAAACCCAAAAGCAATCCTACTTTTGCATCAGTTGTCATCGTCTAAACTCCGTTTCCATTATTGTTTTTCGGCAATTCTCAATTTCGCACTTCGAGCCCTTTTATTTTTTGAAATTTCATCTTTTGTCGGTGTAATGGGCTTTTTCGTCATTATTCGGTAGATACCTTCTTTGTTTTTTTCTTTAAAGTCGTTTTTAACCATTCTGTCTTCGAGACTGTGAAAACTGATAATCGCAATTTGGCCGCCTGTTTTCAGCAGATTCGGGGCCTGAACCAAAAGCTTTTCAAGATTTTCCAGTTCGTTGTTGACCGCGATCCTCAAGGCCTGGAACGTTCTTGTCGCAGGATGGATCCTGCTTCTTCGCTTACCCGGACGCCACAGGGCCTTGCTGACGATCGCTGCCAGTTGACCGGTTGTTCCGATTTCTTGCTTCTTTCGGTGCTCAACAATAAATCGGGCAATCCTTCTCGAAGCTCTGTCTTCGCCGTATTTATATATCAAATCCGCCAGAGAATTCTGGTCTGCTTTATTTACTATATCGGCAGCCGTGGTCTGAATTCTTTTATCAATTCTCATATCCAAGGGCATATCCTGCTGAAAACCGAGCCCCGTTTGCCGGTCGGTAAGCTGCCGTGAACAGATGCCTAAGTCAGCGAGGATAAAATCAACTTTTTCGATGTTTCTCTTTCTTAATTCTTCGCTGATTCGGCTGAAATTTTCATTGATTAAAATCCGTTTACAGGGTAGGGCACTTAGTTTTGAATGGGCCCTTTGGATGGATTTTTCATCAAAATCCATTCCGATGATTGCACCCTCCGGGCCCAATTGCCGGCCGAACAACAAACTGTGACCTCCATGCCCTATGGTCGCATCGACCATAATGCCGTCCTTTGGCAATCTGATCTGTTCAGCCAGGATATCTGCCAGAACCGGTATGTGTTCTGCATCTTGGGTATTCACTTTTTAATCAACCGTTTTGAACGGAAATTTGATCAGTATTGAATCACTATTTATATTACGGTTTTTTTCTTTTAACAGAGAGCGGCTGTTTTCTGATTTTTCAATGCTTCAACCGATGGCGAAAAAGAAATTTTTGAAAATCCTTTTCCGGCACTCTGCAGTCGCTGTAGTCTTTCGGACAGTACACTGATTGAGTTCATGGTTTGGTCATCGATTTGCCTGTCACCGGCCAGGCTGTCATTAAGAACTTGAAAGTGGTTTGAGTCCATTCTTT
>CAZNET010000011.1:0-17388 GCA_964571885.1 uncultured Pirellulales bacterium | reverse complement strand
CAAGAATATTAAAGGCTCCAACTGCATAACCATCCTGCTTGGCCTTTTGAAGCATTTTTGTCATATTTTCCAACGGCATATCGTTTCCTCATTCCTTATTGTCTTTATCCATACTTTTCATAATTTTACCCATCAAGATCGCGATAATCATCAACACGACAGCAACACCGGCGGCAATTGGCATTGATTTTTGAATACTCTGTTCGCCTGCTTTACCTATTACATAAGGTAAAAATGTCGGCCCGAGCAAACCCACAGAAAATATAATGCCGAAAATGCTGCCGTACATACTCGGATCAAATTTCGAAAACGTGACGCCAATGATCGTGGGAAATATAGGCGCAAACGCCAATCCTGTGATGGCCACGGCTATAATTGCTATTATTGGATTTTTGGTGACACTCATCAGTAAAATAGTCACGATCGATATCAAAGCCGTTACGGCGATTATCTTTGTTCCTATACTGGAAAGATTTTTTATCTTTGAAGTGATAAATCTCCCGATAGCCATGCTTAGTGCAAAACCGGTAAGAACAAGCCCGGCGTTCCTGACCGCACCAGCTTCTCTGCCCAGCAGCTCGGTCATCAGTATTTTAATCCAGGTGTTCATTGTAAACTCAAGACCTATGTAACAAACCAGGGCCAATGCAGAAACCAAAATGAGCGGTTTTGACAGAAGCCCTAAAGCCTTTGAAAGTACAAATCCCGTTGATACCTGAGGATAAGACGATATGATCGCAAAAACAGTAAAGACTAAAATTAGAGCAGCAATTAACGAAACGGTCGCACTATAACTTAAACCGACATCGGTCATTAACACACCAATAAGCAGCGGCGGCAGGGCAAATCCAAGACCGACAAATGCATTGCCAAAGTTACTGGCTCGGGCGGGGTCTTTCCCCTCAAAAAGAACCACCGGCAAAAGAGTATTGCCCACCGTATTACAAAATATCGCTCCTACACCTAACAGCATGGCACCGACAATCGCTAAACTGTAAGATGGTGCAAAAGCTAAAATAAAGATACTGGAACTTGATGTCAGAAAACCAAGGATCGCCAGGGGTTTGTGGCCGTATTTATCAACAGCGGCTCCTGTAAGCAGTTGAGTAAATATCATGATCAGGGACATACATAACATCATCTGCCCGACTTGAGCTTTCGTCAGATCCAGCTTTGCTTGTAATTCGACCGAGGCCGCCCCGATCATAACAAAACAGACCGCCAGCGTAAACACCGCCATAATCGCAACAACAGACGTCATTTTTCCCATAGCTTTATCTGCCTTTCTTTCTAATATATCCATTTCATTTGACTATTCTTTTGACCGCTTTGATGATATCCGGCGGCTGAGGTACGGCCGCTTTTTCAAGTTTCAAATTAAACGGAATCGGCGTGTTCTTTCCCGCAACAATCTGGATCGGTGCATCTAAATAATCAAAGGCCTGTTCCTGTACAAACGATGCGATATCGGAAGCTACGCCGCCTCGGCGGACGGCTTCCTGCACGATCACAAGATGCTCCGTTTTTCGAACAGAATTCAAGATAATTTCTCTGTCCATCGGGACCAGTGTTCGAAGATCGATGACCTCGGCGTCGATACCTTCCTGTTTCAATTTTTCGGCTGCGGCAAGACTTCGAACTACCATATTCGACCAGGCAACGATCGTCACATCTTTCCCCGGTCTTTTAATATCACCAATTCCAAAATCTATCGTATAATCACCCTTTGGAACGTGCCCTTTGGTCATATATAACAATTTATGCTCAATAAAAATGACCGGATCGTTATCCCTGATCGCCGCTTTCAACAATCCCTTGGCATCGTATGGCGTTGACGGCATCACAACTTTCAAGCCCGGAGTATGATAGTACCACGCTTCGAGACTCTGTGAATGCTGGGCCGCCAGGCCGTTGCCGCTGCCGCCCTGAGTTCGCAGAACCATCGGCACGTTGCGTTTGCCTCCGGACATAAAATTATATTTAGCAGCCTGATTTATGATCTGATCGATAATTAATGACGTAAAATCGATAAATAAGATCTCAACCACCGGACGCATCCCGGTAATAGCCGCTCCGACGCCCGCCCCGGTAAAACTTGCCTCGGCAATAGGTGTATCCATGATACGCTCGGAGCCAAATTCATCCAGCAGTCCAACCGTCACCTTGTAAGAACCGCCGCGTTCGGCGATACCTTCACCCATTAAAAAGACGGTTTCATCTCGAAGCATCTCTTCCCGCAAAGCTTCATTCAAAGCCTCGCGGTACATAATTTCCCGGCTGTCATCATTCTTTGATGAATTAATCAATTTTCACTGACCTCCTTAATAAAGTCTTCAACTGACGGCTCGGAGCAGCTTTTGGCATACTCGATGGCTTGTTCCATTTGCTGGTCGATTTGCTTTTCGATTTCCATCATCTCGTCGCCGTTACCCTCTGACTGTTCAAGAAGGTAATTGGCGCAGACACGAATTGGATCTTTTGATTTGAAATATTGAAGCCGGTCCTTCGGCATATACAGACCTGGATCGTTGACATGGTGTCCTCCGTGACGATAGGTTTTGGCACAAAGCAGGACCGGGCCCTTTTTCGCTCGGCAAATATTAACCGCTTCTTTCGATTTTTCATATACCTTTACAACATCGTTGCCGTCAACCTTCCAGGAAATCACACCATAGCCCTTGCCGCGTTCGAATAAATCGACAATTCTGCTCGACTGCTCAACCGGTGTAGAAACCGCATAGTGGTTGTTTTCCAAAACAAAAATGACCGGCAAGTTCCAAATCGCCGCCAGGTTGAGAGATTCGGCGAAGACACCATTATTCGAAGCCCCGTCCGAAAAGAAAATGGCAACGACCTGGTCGCTGTTTCGCAGTTTCGCACTTAGTCCTGCTCCGACGCCGATAGGAATGCCTCCGCCGACAATGCCGTTTGCGCCGAGATTGTTCGTTTGAGCATCAGCAATGTGCATTGAACCGCCCCTGCCCCGGCAGTAACCGGCTTCTCTTCCCAAAAGCTCCGCTACCATCTTTTTGATATCAGCTCCCTTGGCAATGCAGTGACCATGACCTCGGTGAGTACTAATAATATAGTCTTCTTTCTCCAAAGCAGCACAAACGCCGGTCGCGATCGCTTCTTCACCGAGATAGGGATGAAAATAACCAACAATAAATCCCTGGCGATATAGCTCAATACAACGAGTTTCAAAAACCCGTATCTTATAAATCGTTCGATAGAGGTCTGTCAAAAAGTCACTTGAATGCATAAAATGTTTAACTCCTTCAAATCAGGGTGTAGCACAAACTGAAAATCGATATTTGTCACCTCGATACAGAGAATCCTCCATTTCAAGGATCATTTCCTTGCCGCAAAAGGTAACTCCTTCGACTCGCAATGCCGGCACCGGATTTACCAGGTTAAAAAAACCTCTTGTTACCGCATCAATGGTAGAAGCGCTGAGCATTTGATTGATTTTTACCAGGTGCAGGCCGTATTCTTTTTCATAAATATCATACAGCGAACCGCTGAAATCCTTATTTTCAATCCCCGGGCAAAATTCCATTGAGATATATCGTACCTCGATCATCATAGGAATGTCGTCTGCAAATCGAAGTCTGTGTATTTTATAAACAGGCCCATTCATGATATAGCGCCGGCCGTTAATCACGGCCGAATAATCTTCATTCACCTGTCGAGCATCAAGGGCTTTTGTCGAAGGAGAAAAACCTGCTTCTATCATATTTCTGGTAAATCCAAGAATGCGATTAGCCGACCGGCTGACATCCCGCTCCCGAACAAAGGTGCCCTTGCCTTTTATACGGGATACCCAGCCGCCTGCATCCAGCTCCGCAATCGCTTTGCGGGCCGTTGTGTTGCTGACGATGTATTGTTTGATGATCTCATTCTCAGAGGGTATCTTCATGCCCGGCTTAAGCTGACCGCTGCGGATCAAATCCACGATATCCCTGCTGATCTGAAAATACTTCGGAATACTCTGATTTTCCTGTATCATAACATAGTCCTTATACTTTACGCACTAAGATAGCATGTTATTTAAAAAAGAACAACTATATTATCATAAAATTTGATTTTTTTATAAAAAAAGGGGAGCTCTTAACACTAAGTTCTACAAACAGCTCGAAATATTGAATAGATTTCGGGTTGATCAGGGCAGCCAGCGATGATCTTCAAGCCAGCGTGCGGCAATATAAGCGAAGTCCTTTGCGTTAATATTATTATCTTTGTACAAATCTGTTTGAAGATTAGTCGTTTGCAGCCATTCATCAGCCATTGCTTTGATGTCTTTGGTATCAACGATACAGTCTTTATTTAAATCAGCTATCATGGTTGGAGCCAGAAACTGGATATCATCGATATAAACGTTGCCATAATTGCTTGATGAGACCATACTGCCTCGTTCACCTACACCAAAGTAAAACGTCTGTAAATAACTCAAATTAATGCCATTAAATTCACTCAGTTTTAATTCCCACAATTGCCACTGCTCATCCAGCAAAACATTAGGATCGTCATGATACACCGTTGAAACAGGATTCACTCCGTCATCGAGTGCTATATACATTGGTTCAATGTTGTTGTTCTGCTGGCCATAGAACCAGAAATACAAACAATGATTTTCTGTCAATACTTCAAAGTCCGCGCTGTTATACCAATCCTGGTAACTTGATGAAAATATTCTGGATGTTTCGGAATATTTCAAAGGCATCAAAAACTGATAATAAGAAAATTTCATAGCTTTTTGGTTTTGAACCGGTGGATTTTGTTCGAGATAGATAAATCCGCCGGTGGAATTGGTTGCGCCGTCAATCCATGTATTCTTCAGATCACTTTCATCAGTATAACTGTCGAAATCTTCAAAACTATGAACATTGTCTTTTGTACACAAATATGTGTATAAACGAATTGTATCGAATCGCATGAAGCCCCAGCCGCCCGGTGTCGTACTGCCTCGCTGGCCCATACCAATATGAACAGCATTAACATCACTTAAATCGATACCGTTAATGTCATCAATGTCAATAGTCCATCGTTGCCATTGAGCCTTGGTAATGTCATTGGCATCGCCGTCATAATAAATCACCGAAGTGTTGATGCCGTCATCAAACGCTACATACATCGGATCGATCCCATAAATGCTGTTGACCGGATCTCCATAAAACCAGATATAAAATTTCCTGATATTTAAATGATCTTCGGTAAAATCCCGAACAAATTCATCAAGCAAATATGATGTTTCAGAGTATTTATTTGTTAGTTGCTCGTTTTTATTATCATAGAAAACAAATAAAGACTGCTGACCAGATTGCCCTTTGCTTGTTTCTAAAGAAATCAAGGCACCAGTCTGATTTTCTGAGCCATCACTCCAGTTTTGCATTAACTCAGTACTGTTTTCATAGGAATCAAAATCTTCAATATAAAAATGATCTGCCGTTGTAAAAGACCAGACGTCTCCTTTATGAGGGCTGTTAAAATCACCGATATAATTCTGATCAATGCGCCAGTAGTAAGTTGCAGCAGGTTTAATAACTCCATCAGGAATATAATAAGTATCTGTTAACTGCGTCAATGGAATGGTGCCGTCATTAACCTCATCAAAAGATGTTCCTAAGTACAAATCGTGAGAATTGGCATCTACCCCTAAATAGATTTGACCCGGGATCCAGCTTAATTCAATTGTGTCAATATTATCCTGACCATCCTGCGGATACGGATTTGAGGCTATGACTGGTATCGAAGCGGTCTTAAATGACCACACCTCTCCCTTGTAAGGACTGTTAACATCACCGATATAATTTTGATCGACTCGCCAGTAATAGGTAGTATCAGGCAAAAATGGCCCACTGGGAACATAAGAGTTCGTATCTAAAAGGGCCGTTGGTATGGTGCCATTATTAATATCATTGAAGTCAGTTCCAAGATAAAGGTTGTGAGAATTAGCGTCTATGCCAAGATGATTTTTACCAGATGTCCAGTTTAGAGCAACGGTATCGACATTTGTCTGACCGTCGCCAGGCTCGGGATAATAAGCCTGCACAGGATAAAAATAGTTGGAATTCCATTTGAATTTTACAGGCATTCCAGGCCATAGAACTTCAATGCCGTGATGTTCTGTTGAAGCATAGGTATACGGAGCATTTTGCCCTTCAGTCAAATAGTTCAAAGGAACATTGAATATGTCATACGACAGGTGATGATCCAATCCGATATGTCCCACAATAACATTGTCATTAATGCCGATTTCGTCAGCGGTGTACCCGTTCCATGTTGACATGAACATTTGAGCAGCATCGGCATTGGCGATAAGATCGGGAATATCCAGGTGACATGATTGCGTATTGCCGATTCTGGTGGACCATTTCTGAGGTATATCATAGCACTGATATAGTTTGACATAACCTTGCGAGCGCTCAAATGTAATGTTGTTTACTTCATCGGTCATATAGCACATACCGGTATCGTCGACAATTCTTGCCATTAACCGAAACGGTTCATTCTGATCCGGCAGCCAGTCTGTATTCCAGGTAACAGAATAAGGATTGGTCATGTCACTGCCTATGTGCTTTTGAATCTGACCCCGGTAATAATTATAATGCCATTGCTTCCAGATTCCATCTCCTTCATAATTCCAGTCTTCATAATCACCGATGAAATCCACCTGCACAATATTCGGCCCGGATGCAGTAGCAGTTATCGTAGGATTATCATAAATCGTCGAGCCCGGAGTTGGTGACGTAATCGAACCGGTTGGATGAGGCTTAGAAGGCGAGTAATATACTCTGAAAGTAACGCCATTGATGATAAACTGACCCCATCCGAAACTATGACATTTTTGACCGCTGTTGGTAAATTCAAACGTATTTGTTCCTGTATTGAAATGACTGATCGGGATCTCGAAGCTTGGATAGGTCATCGTCATGTAGCATTCGGGGTTTGATGCGATCTGGTCTGCTTCGGGAATATCGATCCATGAGTTGTCGTTGATCTTTATTCTTTTTTCATGGGTACCTGCATGAGATTGAAGTCTTTCAACTAACACCTCGATCTTAACCACACCCTGCAGATCGTCTATTACTATCGTATTGATCGGATTTGGTAAAAAAGCTTGTGCGCCCGAATGAGTAGCATTGGGGTCGGTGCATCGCTGCCATTTTGATGCATTTTGCCATGGCCCGTTCCATTTATATTCACGGAAAATATCGCCCGGTTGTGGTGCAGACAAAGATACGGCATTTACTGCTAATAAGATTATGATAAACAAATAAATGGTTAACCATCTTGGTCGATTCATCTTTCCCATCCTTTCCCGATTCTTTTTTCAGGACATCTTAACGCACTATGTTAATGTCTATTATTTTCCATGTTTTCTATTATAATAAATTTGCTAAAGACATACAAGTAAATTTTATTAAAATATTAGATATATACATAAAATAATCGCTATTAAACCATAGTGCACTAAGTAGATAGAAGAAATGTAAATAGGTATAAATATCCGCTATTGTTATGTGAAAACCTCATCATTAACTAACAAGTCATAAGATTCAATAGCATAGAAGCTCCTGATTAATTGAGTCGTTAATGCTATAAAAAAAAAATTTTGAATTCAAAAATTTTATTTGCTGAGTTAAAAGTCAAAGACTATTATGGTTCATATTAGAATAATATATTCAAATATGGATAAATATACGATACCCAATCTGACTAACGCCTGCAGGGTTCTTAGAACACTCGCCAAAGAGAAACAGGGAATGTCTGTCAGTCAGATCAGCAAGAAACTGTCGATACCCCGAACCACCGCATTGAGAATTATGTCAACGCTGGCATCTGAGGGCCTGCTCTTAAATGAAAACAAACATTATTGTCTGGGTAACGGATTAATTCATTTGGGTATGCAGGCATTATCTTTTGTTGATATTCGAACCATCGCTATTCCAATCATGAAAGAATTAACTGAAAAAACCCGGGAGACCTGTCATCTCGCGGTATTATCCAATGATAAAGTTTTGTTAATCGAGGTATGCGACAGCCCCCACCCCGTACGGGTCGCTTCGAGGCCCGGGACGTTGGCTTTACTGCACTGCTCTGCGACAGGCAAAATTTTCATCGCTTACGTTATAGGCGACAAAATAAATGAATTTTTCAAAGGTAAAGAAATAGAAAAACGAACAAATAACACAATGATTTCCATTAAAGAAATCGAAGTCGAAGCCCATACAACATTGAATCAAGGCTATGCTGTAGATAACGAAGAATATCACGAAGGAGTCAGATGCCTGGCGGCACCTATCTTTAACGCCCACAAAAATGTTATCGCAGCGGTGGGTATTACGGCATCAACTGTAACTTTTACCATAGAAAGAATCCCGGACATGGCACATCATGTGAGGGAAGCGGCACAAGCTATATCGAAAAATCTCGGAGCCTGACATGCCGGAAATGACAAGCAAAGAACGAGTAATTAATGCACTCAACAGTAACAAAGTGGATTTGCTGCCGGCAGGAGTCTGGCCCTGGCCGGCGACAGAGAAAAAATGGAAGCAGCAGGGGCATATCGGTGAGAATGAGGATGTTTATGAGCATTTCGAACAGGATATTCGCTGTCATGTCGGCGACATCAACAGTATCGCCGATCTTGACCACAATGAACAGGCCATAGAAGAAACAGATGAAACAATCCTCACCCTTGACGGCAACGGTGCCCAGTTGAGACGCTATAAAGATCGCGTGGCAATGGTTGAGCATGTTGGTTTTACCGTTCAGGACAGAAATGGTTGGGAAGAAAAAATTAAACCGTTCCTGATGGATGTTGACAGAAGAAGGATACCTTTTGAACAATATCGCAAAGAAAAGGCTCTGTGCGATGCGAAGCAGCGTTTTCACTGCTGGCACGGCATGGCTCCGTTTGAACAGATGCACCCGATGTGCGGGCATGAATATCTTTTGATGGGGATGGCACTGGATCCCGGGTGGGTTAAAGAGATGGTGATGACATATGCGCAGTTTACAATCAACCATCTCGAAGTGTTATTTTCAGAAGAAGGATTACCCGATGGGGTATGGTTCAGTGAAGACATGGGATTCAAGGAAAAACCTTTCATGTCGACTCAGATGTACAGAGACATCATGTTTGACGGTCACAAACTGCTTTTTGACTTCGCTCACTCAAGAGGATTAAAAGTGATCGTTCATTCGTGCGGCTTTGTCGAGCCCCTGGTTCCGGGCTTGATCGAAGCGGGAATGGATTGTCTGCAGGGAATGGAAGTCAAAGCGGGAATGAACCTGCTTAGACTTTTTGACAGGTATGGGGAAAAAATAGCATTTTTCGGCGGCATTGATGAACGTGTACTTATCAGCAATGATAAACATAACATTGATGAGGAATTAGAGAAGAAGATACCTCAGATGATTAAAAACGGCGGCGGATATATCCTTCATTCGGATCACTCCGAGCCGCCGGATGTGGAATATGAAACAATGCGGTATTTTATTGACAGGGGCAGAGAACTTGCTAAACCATAATCTTTTAAGGAATTCAAAAATGAAGAAAACAAAATCAACGGCTGTGTTTATTATCATTTCAGGATGGTTCGTGCTTATCAGTTGCGCTATTGGGAATAATGATCCGCAAGATAAATTATGTCCCGAAGCAACAGGTAAAAGAATCGCCGGATACACTTCGGAAAACCTCTTTAACAAAGTCAACTACGAAAACTGCTGCTGTGTTTACGGCGTTTTAATGCTGGCCGAAGCCACACATGATAAAAGCCTCGAGCGATCTGTCATCGAGTCATTCAAGCCTTATTTAACAGGAAAGATAAATCCAAGCGAAAATCAGATACCGGCTCACCGCTGGTTTGGATTTATACCCTTGAAGCTTTACGAATCAACAGGTGATCTCGAATATCTGACATTAGGAAAACATCTGGCGAATGAGCAATTTTCAAATGCTCGCCAGGATGGCCTGACGGCTTATACGCGTTACTGGGTCGATGATATTTACGGCGTGGCTTTGATGCAGTCACTGGCCTATAAAAACGTCATGGATCCAAAATTCATCGACCGAGGGGCAAATCAGGTATTAGCTTACATAGAAAAACTTCAACACCCTAATGGATTATTTTATCACTCGCCGGAAGCGAAATTTTTCTGGGGACGCGGTAACGGCTGGGCCGCCGCGGGAATGGCGGAATTACTGCTGGTGATGCCAAAAAGTCATCCAAAATGGAAACCGATTATGCAGTCGTATCAAAAGATGATGGAAGGTTTACTTGAATTTCAGCATGAAAGCGGATTCTGGCTGCAATTGATGGACCATCCAGAAAGCTGGAAAGAGACTTCCTGTACCGGCATGTTTATCTTCGCCATGGCAACAGGAATTCATCAGGATTGGCTCAAAGGTTCACAGTATGACGAAGCGGTTGAAAAAGGGTGGAAGGCTTTAGCGGGTGCGGTCACGACAGAAGGAAGAGTTAAGGGGGTCTGCATCGGCACCGGACACGGAAAAACCGCTGAGCATTATTTAAAGCGCCCCGCCCGGACCGGTGACCCGCATGGACAGGCGGCAGCTTTATGGGCGGCCTCGGCAATGATCAACCTGGAAAAATCACAACGGCAGGCGCCTCCTAAAGAATATTCAGTTCATATTAAAAATCCGATCGATCTTGAACGCAGCAATGAGCGTATTGTTCTTAATGCCGATACGCTTAAAGGGATCGATCTGTCTTCCTTCTCGGTATTCAGCGGTGACAACATTCTGCCGTCGCAGGTTGTGGATACAGATTATAACGGCGAACCTGATGCGATCGCTTTTATTATGGATGTTGGACCAAGAGAAAAAACAGCGGTCAAAATCGTATCGCCGGTAAAAACAAAACCGGTCTTCGAAAGAAAGACACACGTTGAGCTTTCGATTCGCACGGATAAATATTTCGGAATACTCGATGAGGAAATGAAAAAGGGGTCACGTTATATGCCCCATAAAACCGCGGTCCGTGAGTCGACCCACAGGGTCAACGATGGGCTGTACCGTGTTGACAGTCCGCTCATTGAAAGCGACAAAGTAGGTTATCGCTATTACTGGTGGCGGCACTGCGCTGGTGATGTTTTTGGCAAGACAAGTGACTTATTCATTGGAGATCATCATACCGGTCCTCATCATACGATGCAGCCGTGGGGACGCGACTTGCTGCACAATGGAAAAGCGCTTGGTATCGGCGGTCTTGGTATCGGTGAAGATTTAAGTCGTATCAGTGCGGGGTTAGCTCCTGATGCAAGAATCATAGTAGGTCAAAACGGCCCGATCCATTCGAGTTTCAGGTTTGAATACAACAGGCTTAAATATAAAGATAACATTTATGACATCAACTGGGATATCTCTATATCTGCCGGCAAAAGGTATTTAGTGCATAACGTTGAAATAGCAAAAGGCGGTGAGTTGACTATGCTCGCTGCGATGACCAATCATATGGACGAAAACGATATGACCATGAAAAAATCGATCACTAAAGATAACCAACTTGACTGGCTCGGTACCTGGGGCAGTCAGTGTTACAGAGACGAAGATACTGATCTCGCCGCGAAAAGCACCGAGCAGATGGGGATGGCGATTCTTTGGCCGCATGATCAATTAAGTAAGATCAATGAATTTGATCTTGAATTCCAGGCAGTATTTAAACCTGTTGTTAAATTGACATATTATTCAACAGTAGCCTATAATCAGGAAAACGGCGACCCCATCACGACAAGTGAAGAATTCTATAATTATCTGAATAAGCTAAGTACAATCCTTGCTAATCCAGTGATGGTTGAAGTTAATAATCTCAATTAAGAAGGAGTTATCAATGGAAGTTCGTTACCCATCCGATCCGGAACATTTCGAAAGAATGAATACCGAAGAAATACGAAAAAATTTTCTTGTGGACAATATGTTCGTCGCAAATGAAGTGACAAGCGTCTATTCACTGGTTGACAGAGCGATTATAGGTTCTGCGATTCCAGTTGAAAAAGCCTTGCCGCTTAAAGCAGGCGAAGAAACAGCCACCGATTATTTCACCGAGAGACGGGAGATCGGCATTATTAACATCGGCGCCGAGGGTATTATCAAAATAAATGACAAGCGGCATCAAATGGATCATAAGGACATGCTGTATGTCGGAAAAGGAAATAATACAATTGAATTTTCCAGTGTAGATTCTGTCAATCCAGCGAAATTCTATTTTGTCAGCTACCCCGCTCATGCCGAATATCCCACAGTAAAAGTCGCCAAAAAAGACACAGAAGTGATCGAATTGGGTGATGCTCAGCATTCGAGCAAGCGAACGATCTATAAGTATATCTATCCTGAAGCCGTAAAGACCTGTCAGCTTGTGATGGGTATTAATGAACTGGGGCCGAACAGTACCTGGAACACCATGCCGGGACATACGCATTTCCGAAGAAGTGAAATATACATGTACTGTGAATTGGGTGATAACGAAATACTGTTTCATTTCATGGGTAAACCAGAACAGACACGGCATATCGTCGTCAGAGAAGGCCAGGCGGTTATCTCACCGGGCTGGTCGATCCATGCGGGAGCCGGGACGAAAAATTATACGTTTGTCTGGGCAATGGGCGGAGAAAACCAGACTTTTACCGATATGCAGACGTTTGGGATGGATACAATCATGTAAGCGAGGAGTCAGATTATGATATTAGACAAATTTAAATTAGACGGAAAAGTTGCGATTGTCACCGGTGCCAGCAGAGGTCTGGGAAAGGCCATGGCGATCGGATTGGCCCAGGCAGGTGCTGATATCGCAGCGGTCGCCAGAGGTGACCTGAGTGACACAAAGAACGAAATTGAAAAACTTCATCGTAAATGTCTCTGTATAAAGGCGGATCTGGCTCAAAGTGACAGTGCTGACAAAATCGTTAAAGAAGTTACGGCAGAGTTCAATACGATCGATATTCTGGTTAACAACGCGGGCATTATTCGTCGTGCCCCTATTACCGAATTTACAGAAAAAGACTGGGACGATGTGATCAATGTCAATCTAAAAAGTGTATTCATGTTGAGTCAGGCTTTTGCCAAAGCATTGATCAATCAGGATAAAGGCGGCAAGATTATCAATATCGCCTCGATGCTGTCGTTTCAGGGCGGTATTTTAATTCCATCTTATACGGCTGCCAAGAGCGGGGTTGTGGGCCTGACACGAATTTTAGCCAACGAATTGGCCAAGCATAATATCAATGTCAATGCCATCGCACCAGGCTATTTTAAAACCGATGCGACCGCCGCTTTGCAAAAGGACCCTGTTCGCAGCAAGGCGATATTGGCCCGCATTCCCACCGGAAGATGGGGTGAACCGGAAGATCTGATGGGGGCCGCAGTGTTCCTTGCCTCTGATGCCTCGGCTTACATGCAGGGTTATACGATCGCAGTGGATGGGGGATGGTTATCACGATAACAAAAAGAAGGGAACGGAAAAATGAAAAAATGGATTCTATCACTGGTTTTGATATTTATTTGTTTTCAGATTTGCGGATGCAGTAAAAGGCAGGATGGTGACAAACTGGTTCTAAGGCTGGCGACGGTTTTACCGAGCGATCATCCGAGCTGTCAGGCTCTGGAATTTTTCAAAAACCGCCTTGGTGAGCTTTCGCAAGGCAGGATCGATGTTCAGTTATTCATGAACAGTCAGCTTGGCAAGGAAGCTGAGACGATCGAAATGTGCCAGGCGGGTAATATCGAGATGATCTATGTCTCAGTGGCGCCGTTGACACAGTTTGTTCCAGAACTTAACGCCTTGAGTATGCCCTTTATCTTTAGAGATAATGAACATGCCTATCAAGTTGTCGACGGTAATATCGGCAAGTATTACAGTGAAAAACTGAAAGCGATTGATTTGCGAATTTTGTGTTTTTTCGATGCCGGCTCACGTAATATTATGACTAAAACCGGACCGGTGATAAAGCCGGAAGATTTGAGGGGGAAAAAGATCAGGGTAATGAGCGCACCGTTGATGGTTGACACGGTGAATGCACTGGGCGCATCGGCGGTTCCGATGAGTCAGGGAGAAGTCTATACCGCTCTTCAAACCGGCGTGCTGGACGGCTGGGAGAATAATCCCCCGACCACGCTTTCTTTCAAGATGTATGAAACGGGCTGTATTTACTATGCCCACACGCAGCATTTGATGGTACCGGATCTTTTGGTGATCAATACCGGTTTATACGAAAGCCTCGATGACCAGACAAAAAAGCTTATCGACCGGGCTGCTTCTGAGGCGACCTTAAAACAGAGACAACTCTGGAATGAATCAGAAACAAAAACCATTGAAATACTTAAATCTCATGGAATGAGCTTTAACGATGTTGACAAAGAATTATTCTCTCAAAAGGTCGAAGGGATATACGATCAATACTATAAAAAATATGGCGAGCGTTTCAAGAAAATTTGCGAAACAATAAAGGCGACAAAATAAGTGACAAAAAAGATTTTTAATAACCTCGAGGAGATCATCGGCTCGGTCTTGCTTGTCGGTATGTGTACCGTCGCGGTCCTGCAGGTCGCGAGTCGATACTTGCTGAGAGAGCCGTTTTCGTGGACCGAAGAGCTGTGCACGTTTATGTTCGTCTGGCTGGTCTTTGTCGGCGCATCGATGGCGTTGAGAAAGCAGGAACATTTTGCCGTCGAGATCATTGTCGAGTCTCTTCCGGAAAAGATCACATTTATATTGAAAAACCTGTCCTGCCTGCTGGTTATTATTTTTGCTCTATTAATGATATGGTTCGGAATTCGCCTGGCGGTGACCGGTGCCGGTTCGGTGACACCTGCTTTGGAAATCCCGCGAACCATACCCTATGCGTCAATACCCGTAGGTGGATTGCTTTTACTGATTCGAGCGATTGAACTGCAGTTGAAATTGTTTAAGAAAAATAGAACGCAATGATCGAATCGTTGTTTATAACATTTGCCTTTATGCTTGTCATCGGTGTGCCGGTTTCAGTAGCCTTGGCACTTTCGTCGGCATTCGCGATGTTTTTTTTCAGCGGTTTTACGCTCGATATCATCGTCCAGAAACTTTATTCGACCTGTGACAGCTTTCCCCTTGTGGCAATACCATTTTTTATTCTGGCCGGCAACATCATGAGCAAAGGAGGCATGTCAGATAGGCTCATCCGGCTCGCGCAATCGATCGTCGGTAACGTTCGCGGCGGCCTTGCGATGGTCAGTGTCATCGCGTGCATGTTTTTCGCCAGTGTATCCGGTTCAACCGCAGCGACTACCGCAGCGATTGGTATTGTGCTTGTACCTGCCATCATCAAAACCGGCTTTTCTACCGGGGCAGCGACGTCACTGCAGGCAACCGCCGGGTCGATCGGCATTATTATTCCCCCAAGCCTGCCTTTTGTATTGCTGGGAGTCATTTCAGGTATTTCCATCGGTGAATTATTTCTGGGCGGCGTGCTTCCTGGTATTTTGATCGGCATTTCACTTATGGCAGTGGCCCATCTGACGGCGCGGATCCAAAAACATCAACCCTCGGGTGAAAAAATAAACGCAATCAATATTTTCAAAGCATTTAACAGGTCCATTCTGTCACTATTGACAGTAGTCTTTATCATCGGCGGGATTATGTTCGGCTTTGTCACTCCGACCGAAGCGGCGATTGTCGGTGTCGTATGGTCGCTACTTGTTTCGCTGTTCATCTACAAAGAATTGAACATAAAAGATATCCCGGCGTTATTGATCGCGACGGTCAAGATCACCGGTATCGTCGTTCTCTGTATCGGAGCGTCTTCTCCGTTTGCATGGCTGATGACCGTCGAGCACGTACCTTCACAGATCGCACAGGCAATGCTGGGATTGACCCAAAATCCCGTTATTCTCAAGCTCATTATTCTTTTCGTGCTGCTGGTCGTGGGGACATTTATCGACCTGACGCCTGCGATGATCCTGCTGACACCGATATTGCTGCCGGTCGCAAAACAGATCGGCATGGCACCGGTTCACTTCGGCGTGATGCTGGTGATGGCACTGGGAATAGGTCAATGCACGCCGCCGGTTGGAATTGCGTTATTTGTCGCCTGCAGTGTCTCGAAAACAAAGATCAGCGATGTGATATTGCCGTTGGTACCGTATCTTCTTGCGATGATCATCGCTTTACTACTTGTGACATTTTTATCGTTTTTCTCAACATGGCTTCCAACTATCTTTATGAAATGAAAGGATTTTAACAATGAACCTGAGAAAATCTTCAAAAATACATATTCTCGCGGTTATTTTATCTTTAATTTGTTGTTGCTTGGGTGAAGAAAAAATTCCGGCCTTTCCCGGAGCGGAGGGCTTCGGTGCATATACAATCGGCGGCAGAGGTGGAAAAGTATTACAGGTTACTAATCTCGAAGATTACGATCCTGAAAATGAAAAACCGATACCCGGCAGCCTGCGGGCAGCATGTTCAGCGAAAGGACCAAGAATCATTGTCTTTCGTGTCTCCGGTACGATAGAACTGAAAAGACATCTTGTCATCAGTGAGCCTTATATCACAATAGCCGGTCAGACCGCACCGGGAGATGGAATTTGTTTAAAGGATGCGTCATTGTCAATTCAAGGTGAACCGAATGAACCGGTACACGATGTCATTATCCGCTATCTCAGGATCAGGCCGGGTGACGACGGCATTGAGGAACCTGATAGTGTCGACGGTCTGGCGATAAAATATGCTAAAAATATTATAATTGATCACTGCTCAATCAGTTGGGCGGTGGACGAAACCGTTCAGATCACGCATTGCCAGGACGTTACCGTTCAGTGGTGCATAGTCTCTGAAGGCCTGCAATACAGCACACACAGCAAAGGGGCACACAGCAAAGGATTGATGACCGCCTATAATGCTGACCGGGTCAGTGCGCACCATAATCTGATCATGCACTGCGCCGATCGAAATCCGTATATTCCCGCTGAATATCACGATCCTTACATAATAGATTTTGTTAACAACATAGTCTATAACTGGTGGTTCTTCACTGGGATCAATTATAAACACCAGAAGACCAATCACTGCGGCGATATAAATTTTGTCGGGAATTATTATATCATGGGCCCGAATAGCTGGAAAAAGCCCTGCCTGACACTCGGCGTCGATACGCGTGTTTATGCAAAAGGTAATATCGGGCCGATACGCACCAGCCTTACGCAGAACGAATTCGATTGTGTAAACTGGTACGGACGACAGGAAAGAAAAGGATTAAAGGCTGCGAAACGATTCGATGCTCCAAAGGTGACAACTCAGTCTTATATAGATGCGTATCATGCTGTCATGAAAAACGCGGGGGCTGTGCTGCCGAAACGCGATCCGGTTGATTTGAGACTGATCGAAGAAT
>CAZNET010000010.1:0-17438 GCA_964571885.1 uncultured Pirellulales bacterium | reverse complement strand
TTAGGCAATGCCGTGGATATCGACGGTTTCGACGACAGGGTCTCGGCAGAACCGATCGTCATCGACACCGGCAGCAAGCACTTGTCGATCAGTGCATGGATCAGACCCTACAGTTTCATCTATGATGATGCTCGAATCATTTCCAAGGCGACCGGAACCAGTACAGGCGACCATTACTGGATGCTCAGTACAAGCGATGATACGAATCTTAAGTTCAGGCTCAAAACGAACGGCACCACTTCAACATTGATCGGGGCCGCGAATTTGACCCTAGACACATGGACTCATGTTACCGCAACGTGGGACGGCCAGACAATGTCACTTTACAGGGACGGAGTATTGATTAATTCAATGCCCAAAACAGGCGTTCTTGACAATAACGACCTTGTTGAAACGGCAATCGGTAATCAACCCTCCGGAGCCGGTACGAGGACGTTCGACGGTCTGATCGATGATGTCAGAATTTATGACGATGCTTTGACCGAAACGCAGATCTTTAGGATTATGGAAGGAAACGACGCAAATCCGCCTTTGTTCTATCCTCCTTATGATCTGAACCATGATTTGCTTATCGATGAACGGGATCTTGAAATATTCGTACGGCACTGGCTTGATTAGGCCGCCTATCGCTTGTGATTTACGGCGCGTTATTCCGTTTAATAACGACTAAAGGAAATTTTTTATTTTCCTTTACAAAAACTATGAATTAACTACAATAGCACTTTTGTAAGAACCGTTATTACACCGAATCGTAACTGTTTAAATGGCAGGTAAAATTAAAATAAATACCGAACGATGTAAAGGCTGCGGTTTATGTGTGATCGTTTGCCCTAAAGAGTGTATCGTCATCTCGGAACAATCAAACAAAAAAGGTTATTTCCCCGCGAAAGCGTTAAATAAAGGCTGCACGGGCTGCGGTAGCTGCGCATTGATCTGCCCCGAAGCAGTTATCGAAGTTTTGAAAGAGAATAATATTGTTGGTATCGAATCAAACGAAAAGAAAAAAACATTACCAACGGAAGAGAAGATTTAGGATCTCTGAAAAGGATTGAGTGTGTCAGATAAGATATTAATGTGCGGCAACGAAGCGTTGGCAGAGGCTTCCATTCAAGCGGGACTTGATGCCTATTTCGGTTACCCGATCACACCCCAAAACGAAGTGACCGCTTATATGTCGAAACGAATGGCTGAGGAAGGAAGAGTGTTTATCCAAAGCGAAAGCGAGCTGGCCGCGATCAATATGGTATTCGGTGCAGCGGCGACTGGTAAACGGGCCATGACCAGCTCATCGAGCCCGGGCGTCAGTCTGATGCAGGAAGGAATCAGCTATCTCGCTGGTGCGGAACTGCCCTCAGTTATTGTCAATGTGATGCGCGGCGGACCCGGATTGGGGAATATCGCCCCTTCTCAGGCGGATTATTTTCAGGCTACCCGCGGCGGGGGCCACGGCGATTACCGCACCATTACGCTTGGACCGTCGACCGTTCAGGAATTGGCGGACTGCATGTACCTGGCTTTCGATCTGGCTGACAAATACCGCACACCTGTGATGGTGCTGGCCGATGGGATACTGGGACAAATGATGGAGCCGGTTAGTTTCAAGGAATATCAAAAACCATTTTTGCCTTCCAAGGATTGGGCCCTGACCGGAGCGATGGGAAGAGAACAACATATTGTCAGGTCACTATGGCTGAAAGACGGTGTACTTGAAGATCTGAATAACAGACTTCAGGAAAAATATCGCCTAATAAAGCAACATGAAATTCAATGTCAATATGACAAGATCGAAGACGCCGATATTGTACTTGTGGCTTACGGCGTCGCGGCCAGAATCGTTAAAAGCGCGGTCGATATCGCCAGACAACAAAACATTAAGGCAGGATGGATACGCCCAATTACATTATGGCCGTTCCCTTACGAACAGATCAACCGAATCGCCGACGACATGAAAATCTTTCTAACCGTGGAATTAAGCTGCGGGCAAATGGTCGACGATGTGAAACTGGCCGTTGCCGGAAAGGCGCCTGTTATGTTTTACGGCAGAGCCGGCGGCGGCGTACCCTCGGTTGAGCAGGTACTGGAAAAAATCAAACAATTAACGATACCGGAAAAAGTAAAATCATGAAAACCGTTTATCAACGCCCCAAAACATTAAAAGACTGCCCGACGCACTATTGTCCCGGCTGCGGCCATGGGATCGCCCATCGATTGATCGCAGAAACGATCGACGAGCTTGATATTCGGGGAATCACCATCGGCATTGCACCGGTCGGCTGTTCGGTTCTGGCTTACGATTATCTCGATGTCGACATGATCGAAGTCGCTCACGGCAGAGCACCGGCCGTTGCGACCGGGATGAAACGCACCAATCCGGATAAAGTTATCTTTTCTTATCAGGGCGATGGTGACCTGGCGGCTATCGGCACAGCCGAGATCATCCATGCGGCCCATCGCGCCGAAAAGATCACGGTTATTTTCATCAATAATGCGATCTTTGGGATGACCGGCGGGCAGATGGCACCGACAACACTTTTAAATCAGGTGACCGCCACAACGCCGAAAGGCAGAGAGTCTGACGGACAGGGATTTCCCATGCACATCTCCGAGATGCTGGCGATGATGCCCGGTACCGGCTACGTGCAGCGCTGTTCGCTTCACAATGTCGCTCATATCAGAAAAGCAAAGCAGTCCGTCAGATACGCCTTTAGCCGTCAGCTTAATAACGAATTCGGTTTAAACCTTGTCGAGATACTATCCCCCTGTCCGGTTCAGTGGAAGATGTCACCGGCCAAATCACTGGAATGGATCGAAAATCATATGTCAAAGGTTTTTCCGCTTGGTTGTATGAAGGATCAGAAATGACACAAAACGGATTGTTCGAAGAAATCGTTATCGCAGGATTCGGGGGACAGGGAATTATTCTCGCCGGCAAACTTCTGGCCCAGACAGCGATGAATTCAGGCAAGGAAGTAACCTATATGCCTTCATACGGCGCTGAAATGCGCGGCGGAACCGCTAACAGCTCGGTCATCATTGCCGAGGCCCCGATCGCTTCGCCCATGGTCAGCAAACCGAGTTCGGCGATCATTATGAACAAAGCGTCCCTGACCAAATTCGGTCCAAGACTCAAAAAGAACGGCTTGATCATTCTTAACGAGTCGCTTGTGGATACCGAACCGGAAACGGATGATTCAGTAACGATCATAAAAATTCCCGCAGACGATATCGCCGTGGAACTGGGAAATCAAAAATGTGCGAATATGGTTATGCTTGGCGCCTATGTGCGGTCTGGAAATTTTTTGAGCATCGATACGATGAAAAAAAGCCTGCCCCAGGTACTGGCCAAACGCTATCATAGTACGCTGCCGGTGAATGAAACCGCGATCGAAAAAGGCGCGGCCTTTGCGGAAAAATCACTAATTGCAAAGCGTTAGAAAATCGTTCAAAAGTGAGTATGGCAAATACAACAACCTGCAAAGACTTCCTCTTTGGCATCAACGGCAAAAAAGAGTATTCGACACTTCGAATGGCGCCGCTGATCGATATGATCTTTTTACTGCTCATCTTTTTCCTTGTCGCCGCCAAATGGAGACCACAGGAAAATTTTCTTCCCCTGCAGTTACCGATTTACCAAACATCGGCGGTAAATCGTGTAAAACCAACCGCGTTTTCTATCACCCTCGAACCGAATCAGTCAGGTTTTTCGGTGCGGCTCCTCGATCAAAAAATCATTGTCAGCGAACAGAATCTCGAAACCGATCTGGCGGCTTTTGTTGATGAATTTCAACAATTACTGGTCCGGCAAAAAAGAAACTTGCACGATCCGGTCCGAATCTACTGCCATGAAAAACTCAAATGGGACTATGTTGCCAAGGTCTATAATCTGCTTTATCGGCTCGGCCTGAGTGATATCACCCTTATGATGACGGAGAACGCCTATAATGGGCAAAATAATTAACACCCCATCATTAGCCATTACCACGATAATCCTTATTTTCACCGCCGCTATTTCTGTTTCAACAACCGAACCCAAAATGTCACTGCCGACCGAACATGACATTATGTCCCTGTCTGAGATGAGCAATCTCACGATCAACGCATTTCGACAGGAAACGATTCTTCAGAGAATGCTGTATTTTTACAATAAGGGTTTCATTAATAACAAAACCAGGGATCAACTCAATCACTTAGCCCAGCGTGCGATTAAAGACCTTGTTGAAATCCAGAAGAATCAACAGCAATTAAAGTCTCAAATCGAACACTATCCCGGTGACGACTGGGATCAGCGATATGGTATCACCGGCTTATGGAAACAGATTTCTTATGATATTCATAAAACACAGGTCAGATTACTTGAAGTGAGTTATTATAGAAGCCTGTGTAAAACAAGCCCACCGTCAGAAAAAACCTTTGGCGAACAGTTCAACGAATGGCCATTATTCATAAAGATCCGAAATTACCAAAACAAATCAAAAAAAGATATCAATGAACTGGCCGAGAAGATCGTCGAATCCAAATGCAAAATCGAACCCGAATTGACCGCTGTTTTCTTCTCCTTGACAAAACAATTCAAAAATGAAAGAGCTCTTAAAGAAATCTTTAAAGCGTGTCCTCAAATACAGTCACTTTTTTCAGAAGTAATCCTGTTAACCGTTGAGCAATTAACAACTTCAAAAAAGCTTGTTGAATTGACGGTCACCGAAGCTCAGATAGCGGTGATAGCTGCCGCGAGGGAAAAAGCGGAAAATAATGCCGATCTGTTCGTACGGTTATTGAAAGAGAAAAAATTTCAAACACCTCTGATTTTTTATATCACGGCCGATAGCCTAAAAGAAAAACAGCCTCTCAAGGCGATACAATACCTGATACACGCCAGTCAATTACAAACGAATGAAAATGCTGACCTTTTTCACGCAGCCCCTCATGACATCGCCGCCTTGGCCGCTAAGATTGGCTATGATCTCTATTTAGCCGATGCCGACGGCTATGATCTCACTATCGATGCCTTTGAAAATTATTTTGCAATTGCGCAGGAAAATGCTGATCCTCAACTGAAATATCTATACGCCGACATTCTTTATCAGGGCGGTGAGCAGCAAAAAGGTCTGGCTCTCTTGAAAAAAATAGCGGACGATAGTTCACATCCATATAAAAAATCCGCTGCGGTGAACCTTGCCGCAATTAAATTATCAAAAAGAACATCAGGCAGCAATTTTCAAATTGACGAAGAAGACACGGCACAGTATCTGGTCTCGGCAATCTCTACTGATAATATTCCGGGGAAAGATAGCCTTCTGGTTTTTCTATCCTATTGTCTTGAAAACATCGAACAGATAACGACAGATGTTCAAGACCGGGAAAACTTCCTGCGAAACTGCAAACAACTTGCGCAATATGTACATCAAAAAACAAATTCCGCCTCAGCCGTATTTTATTTGGCGGAAATAACATCTCTTTTTAAAATCACTTCGCGGGATGAACTTTTAAAAATAAAAATAATGCTGGACGGCATGAACATTGAAAAACCTCCTGTTGAATATCTGCGGGCCAAGGCAAGAGTGGAAACGGCGCTTACCCATTATCAGCAGGCTGTTATGTATTGGTTCAAGATCACCGAGATCCTGCCCGAACCCTCACCGAACGGTACCGGCAGCTACCGATGGTGGCGGGCAAAATATTTTCAATTATACTGTCTGAGCAAAATCCCGGGATCTAAAAAAAATATCGTTCATACGATCGATGTTTTTGAAAACAGCTATCGTGACATCGACGAACCATGGAGAACAAAACTGCGCAAACTAAAAAAAATTGTGACCACTACTGACAATTGACGATAAAGTTGATAATATAGCCGGTATTATCAGTAATCTGGAGCCGTTAATTGAAGCAAAAAAAACAACAAAAAGAGTATATTCACGAAGAAGCACCAAAAGCGGTTTTCATTCGGAATATCAGTGTGATCGCTTTTGTTCTGTTGTTATACGGCCTGGATTTTTACATCGATGTGCGGGGCAGAGATTCGCTGAGCTGGATGGACCCGAATCAGTATTACCGGTTCGCCGTGGAACTGTGCGAGGAAGCCGCTTCGATCGACAGCTTCGAACTACCGTCGATCTTCCCTTTCTTGATCTATCCTTTCACAGCGATCAGCACTTCAATCCCGTCGGCCTTGTGGGCGAATTACTTTTTTGCGGTGATACTGGCGATTGCCGTATATCATTTGCGAAAGGAATTAAATATTCGCATGTACCCGGCAATTCTTCTCACGGTGATACTGGCATGTCCTTTATTGATCGGGCTGTCACGTGAACTTTACCTCGAATACGCGTTGACAGCTATTGTCGCGATGCAATTCGCCCTGTGGTTCAAAACAAATGATTTTACAAAATTTAAATTCAACGTCTGGTTTGCCGTTTTGTTCGCGATTGGCATTATGACTAAAATGACCTATCCGTTGTTTTTTATTTTTCCGTTTCTCGGCCTGGGCTATATTTTCATCCGTAAAAAGCAGTTCAGGAGTCTATTTAAATTCATCATAACCTTCGCGGCCCCTGCCATAGTGGTTATCATTATACAAGCCGCCTTTTTCCCCGAATCATTCAGATATTATACATCGCTTGGCAATACCACGTTTCCGATCATGAAACTTCTAGGGCCGGTTGAAATTTTTTCGCTTGAATCCATAACCTACTATTTTTATCAACTGGGCATAAGTATCTTAATTTTTTTAACACCTTTTCTGCTTATACCTGTGTTGTTTTTGGGTAATTTAAAAAATATTTTTGAGGATCAAACTGCCAAAGATGAATTTATTCTCTGGCTTTGGTTCACGGGGCCTTTACTGTTCTTGATTCTTCAGCCGGTCAAGGAACCTCGGCATGTCGCTCCATGTATTGTACCTGCTGTTTTACTGATTTTTAAGGCTATCGAGAAGATCAAAAATGCAAAAGCCGCTTTGGCCCTAACAATACTCATCATAACCGCGTCCTTCATGAACTATATTTATGTTACACACCATAAAATCCATTGTCCCTATTTCATGGACAGCCCTATGATGGTAAAAAAGGTTGAGCAAACACTTAAAGATTCTGACCCGAACGGCTATGCTAAACTCATCAGGCTGGGCAAAACAACGGACGACCATTGGAAATTCAAACAAAATATCGCGGTCGCGGGTTTCAAGCCCAATGAAGCCTTAACCTATATCTGGCATTTTCATCCCGCAATTGTCTATAATCTGAATCTGTTAGAAAAAGAAAATCTCAATAGACTTAGTATACCCTACCAGTCTTTCGAGGACCTTTATACCTACACCAGCTTCAATACATACAACTACCGCTGCAATTGGCCTGTCTATCTTTCTTCGCTTGATAAGCAAACCATCATCGCCAACAGTGACTACATAATTTCAAAAATCCCGCTGGGCAGCATGACTCAACAGCATAAACTTATTGGAACCATAACAGCAAAAGACGGGGATATCCACATTTACAAGAACACGGCCAAAACCGAGCATTACCGGATCCTATACGCGAAAGAATTTCTAAAACGCAATGCCGATCTGACGATGGAAGAATTAAAACCCATCCACTATGAAATGTTCATGACATTATTACTTCGTGAAACCCGGTTCAATCCCAATGACCTGCTCGAGTACTTCCCTCAAGATTTCAGGCCGACCGGTACGATCCGAAACATCTATTACTATGGAACTTATCAAGGCCTTTACAATCCCAACAATGCCGTCTATGTTCAATACATTCGTCAATTGCGTTCTGTAAAAAGATAAAAAACTAATCGAAAAAACGGAATCGAATAATCGTAATGATCGCCTGGATGCCGTCTTTCCAGGTAATTTTCTTACCTTCCTGATAAGTTCGACCGCTGTAGGAAATACCCACCTCATAAATCCGCCAGCGTGCTTTGGCTACCTTGGCGGTCATCTCCGGCTCGACGCCGAAACGGTTGCTTTTAATGTTAAGCTTTTCGATCACTTCCTTTTTGAAGACCTTATAGCAGGTTTCCATATCGGTCAGGTTCAGATTGGTGAACATATTGCTGAGGAGCGTTAAAAATTTATTGCCCTGGTAATGCCAGAAGTAAAGAACGCGTTTTTCCTCACTGCCGACAAATCGCGAGCCGTACACCACATCGGCCCTGCCGTCAAGGATCGGCTTGAGCAGCCGATGATAATCAATGGGATCGTATTCGAGATCGGCATCTTGTATGATCGCGATGTCGCCGGTGACATTCGAAAAGCCGGTTCTTAGGGCTGCGCCTTTACCCTGATTTTTTTCATGTGTTATCGTTTTTATGGAAACGTCAGGAAAATCCCGGCAGATCTCCTCAATAACCTGTTGGCTGTTATCAGCGCTGGCGTCGTTAACAAGGATTAATTCGCGCTGAAGCGGGATGTTGACATCAAGAACACGCTCAATACATTTGCGTAAAGTTTTTTCTTCATTATACACCGGGATAACAATCGAAAGTTTATTCATCTTGTGCTTCCACTATTTAGATAAAATTATAACTCACCTGCCTTAAACATCTTATCGAAATATTCAATCGTTTTTGTCAGGCCCTGTTCTAAAGGTATCCTGGGTTCCCAATTCAATACTTCTTTGGCCTTTGAGATATCCGGACACCGTTGCTTCGGATCGTCTTCGGGCAGCGGCTGGTAATCCACTGTCGAATTGGAATTTGTCAATTCAATGACTTTTTCCGCTAATTCTTGGATTGTAATCTCGCTAGGATTTCCAATATTGATCGGACCGGTAAAAGCATCCTCCGTATTCATGATCCGGACGATCGCTTCAATGAGATCGTCAACATAACAGAACGACCGTGTCTGCGAACCATCGCCATAGATCGCGATCGGTTCACCCTTCAGTGCCTGAATAATAAAATTGGATACAACCCTGCCGTCATTGGGATGCATTCTCGGCCCATAGGTATTGAATATCCTGCCGACCTTAATTCGCAGGTTGTGCTGACGGTGGTAATCAAAAAATAATGTCTCGGCGCATCGTTTGCCCTCATCATAACATGAACGAAATCCGATCGGATTAACGTGTCCCCAGTAGTCCTCCCGCTGCGGGTGAATATCCGGATCGCCGTAAATTTCACTGGTCGACGCCTGAAATATTTTAGCCTTGACGCGCTTGGCCAGCCCGAGCATGTTGATCGCCCCGTGCACGCTGGTCTTTGTCGTCTGAACAGGATCGAACTGATAATGGATGGGAGAAGCCGGGCAGGCGAGATTGTAAATCTCATCGACTTCGACATACAGGGAAAATGTCACATCGTGACGCATGATCTCGAAATTTTTATTGTCCATCAAATGGGCGACATTGGCACGGGTTCCGGTGAAATAATTATCCACACAGAGCACCTCATTACCGTCAGTTAAGAGCTTTTCACATAGGTGGGAACCGAGAAACCCTGCCCCGCCCGTTACCAAAATTTTCCTCATTGGCGTATCCTGAAAAACTAAATAGATCAAACCTTAATTTTTTAAACTATTTAATTCGGGCCATGTTACAAAAATCACCTACAATATGCAAGAATTAAAAAAAGGATAAAATTTCATAAATTTTAAGTGCTTTGAAATCCAATTCCATGGTATAAAATCAGTATGAAACAGAAAAATTCTAATGCGGCACTTTTTATCATTTTTCTGTTGATTATCTTTCCTTGCAGCCGGGCAGCTCAGGAACAATATAAAACAATTACGCGGGATGCTTTGTCTGATATTGTTGACGGCGATTACGATAAGGCGATAAGGCAGCTCGATCGTTACCTTAAGAGAAATCCCAATGACCTCGAATCGCTTTACGGTTTAACGATCGCCTATGCACGAAAAGGTGACATTACCAAATCAATCGATTATTTCCACAAAGCGATCGATCATAATCTTCCGTTGGAGCGATTCCTGGCAGGGCCACGGGAGTTATTCAAGCCTCTTTATGAGCACCCGGAATTCAAAAAAATTTATGACCGATCTTCTATTGAGTTACTGCACGGTCCGATGGTCGGCTGCGTTAGCGATTCGAATGCGGCTTTCTGGGTAAGAACGGTCAATGAAGTACCTGTAAAAATAATCATAAGTCCATCCAAAGACTTTAAAAATAGCAACGAATCAACACAAACTTACACCTACAGGCATACCGATTATACGACAATTGCTAAAGTAGCAGATTTGAAACCCGACACTAAATATTATTATAAAATCATCGTCAATAAAAAAGAAAAGCCGGACATCCGGTCGTTTCACACCTTTGTCCCAAAAGGACAAAAATGCATATTCAAAGTGGGGTTCGGCGGCGGCGCGGGCTACACTCCCCAACATGAAAGAATGTGGGATACTATCAATAGATGCAATCCGGATGCCTTTTTGCTTTTGGGTGATAATGTTTATATCGACAATCCCACCCGACGAACCGTTCAGCGGTATTGTTACTACCGGCGTCAATCCAGAAAAGAATTCCGAAAATTAATCAGTTCGGTTCCGATCTATGCGATCTGGGATGACCATGACTTTACAACCGATGACGGTTGGGGCGGACCGGAAATTAATCACCCTTCATGGAAAAAAACCGTATGGCGCACCTATAAAAATAACTGGAACAATCCTTATTACGGAGGCGGCGACCGTCATCCGGGCTGCTGGTTCGATTTCTCCATCGGTGATGTGGATTTCTTCATGCTCGACGGCCGATATTACCGCACCGACCCCAAAGCCGAAAAACCAAATATGCTCGGTGAACTTCAAAAGCAATGGCTGTTTGAGAAAATAAAATACTCGAAGGCAACGTTTAAAGTTATCGCTTCACCGGTTCCCTGGTCGTACGGCACCAAGCCGGGCAGTCTGGATACCTGGGAGGGATATAAAGAACAACGCGAAGAAATATTTGATTTTCTTCAAGACAATAATATCGACGGGATTATCTTACTCTCTGCCGATCGGCATCGCTCGGATATCTGGAAAATCGAACGAGAAAACACCTATGACCTGTATGAATTTGAAAGCTCTCGATTGACCAATATCCATAAACACAGGCCGGTTAAAGGCTCTCTTTTCAGTTATCACCAAAAATGCTCTTTCGGACTGCTCAAATTCGATACAACCGCCGATGATCCGAGAATTGTTTATGATATTATTAACATCGACAAAAAGCTGGTGAATACCTTCAAGCTGAGAAAAAGCCAGTTAACGCACAAATAATTCAACAGTTGCATATAGATATAGATACGCTATAATTGTAAAAGGTTAAATAACGGAATATAAGAATGGCTAAAAACACGAGCAATAAAAATAAAAAAGCGGTTTGCAGTTTCTGCGGCAGAAGCGCCAGTCAGATCGATACATTTATCGAGGGCCCGAACAATGTCTTTATTTGCCCCGAATGTGTTGACCTTTGCCATAATATTATTCAGCAGAACCGCAAACAGGTCGCGAAATCGGATATTTCCTTACAGGACATGCCATCGCCCCGCGAGATAAAAGAATATCTCGATGAATATGTGATTGGCCAGGAGCATGCGAAAAAATATCTTTCCGTGGCCGTTCACAATCATTATAAACGGCTGCTTCACACCGACAGCGCAAGCGATGACGTCGAAATCGACAAATCCAATGTTCTTTTGATCGGACCGACCGGTTCGGGTAAGACGCTGCTGGCTAAGACTCTGGCCCGGCTGCTCAAGGTGCCTTTCGCCATTTGCGATGCGACGACGGTTACCGAAGCCGGTTATGTCGGTGAGGACGTGGAAAACTTCCTGCTTCGATTGCTGCAGGCGGCGGATTATGATATCGAGGCGGCCCAGCGGGGAATCGTTTATGTTGACGAGATCGATAAGATCGGCAAAACCAGTCAAAATGTCTCGATCACACGCGATGTCTCCGGCGAAGGAGTCCAGCAGGCTTTGTTGAAAATGCTCGAAGGGACCACGGCGAATATCCCTCCTCAGGGAGGCAGAAAACACCCCGAGCAATCCTACATCCAGATCGACACCGCACAGATTCTCTTTATTTGCGGTGGGACCTTTGTGGGGCTGGACAATATTATCAAAAAACGCCTCGGTAAGAAGATGATCGGTTTCGGTTCGGAACTGTCTGATGAATCGAATGAGAAAAAAGAATATAGTGATATCCTCAGCCAGGTCATCCCCGAAGACATCATTGAATACGGCATGATTCCGGAAATGGTCGGCAGGCTGCCCGTGATTACAACACTGTCGGTTCTCGATGAAAATGCCTTGATTGATATTCTTACTCAACCGAAAAATGCCCTGGTAAAACAATATCAGAAATTTTTCGAAATGGAAAACGCAGAACTGGAATTCACACAGGAAGCACTGCGTCGTCTCGCGCAAAAAGCGCTCAAACGGGACACCGGTGCCAGGGCGCTTCGTTCGATTACCGAAGAATTGATGATTGACCTGATGTATCAACTGCCGGAAGAACCCAAGCCGGGCAAATATGTCATCACACCCGCGATTGTCGAGGGGAAAAAACATCTTTTTGATAATAAAGAAAACAAAAAAAAAGAGTCGGCGTAACCTTTTAGCCGCTGGAGGTCGTCGGTGGATAAAATCCGAGCACCAAGAAACAGAACACTGACATTGACCGACAAAGAAAAACAGATTTATGAAAACGAATTAAAGCGATTGTCAAAACCGACAACGCTGAGATCGGTAACCAATAAAATTTTTAACCAGGATATCGACCAGGCTGTTCCGTATCTGCCCGATGAATTTACCGACCTTCTGATTATCGATCCGCCTTACAATTTGAATAAACAATTCGGAAAACAATCATTCAGGAAAAAAAATATTTCAGATTATGCACAATGGTTTGAGAACTGGTTCATTACATTACTGCCAAAATTAAAACCGAACGCCAGTGTCTATGTCTGCTGTGACTGGACGACATCCACCGCGGTGCATCTGGTCCTTGATAAATATTTGATCGTGCGTAATCGTATCACCTGGGAAAGAGAAAAAGGAAGAGGTGCACGAAAAAACTGGAAAAACGCATCGGAGGATATATTTTTTGCAACGGTCTCGAAGGATTACACATTCAATGTCGATGAGGTCAAATGCAAACGAAAAGTTCTGGCACCTTATACCGACGACAAGGGAAAAGCAAAAGACTGGCAAAAAACCGACAAAGGTAATTTTCGTCTGACCCACCCTTCCAACCTCTGGAATGATATTACGGTTCCATTCTGGTCCATGCCCGAAAACACCGACCACCCTACTCAAAAACCGGAAAAACTTATCGCGAAATTGATTCTGGCAAGTACTCATGCAGGTGACTTTGTTCTCGATCCCTTTGCTGGTGTCGGCACCACCTGCGTGACAGCGAAAAAACTGAACCGTAAATTTCTCGGTATCGAGATCGATCCGGATTTTTGCATGCTGGCCGCCAAACGTCTTGAGATGGCAAAGAAGGATAAAACCATTCAGGGCTACACGGACGGTGTTTTCTGGGAACGCAACACACTAACCCTGCAAAAATAATTACTGATCCATCGAAGTGATGTATATAATATTATCAGCAACGCGTTTAACACTGTCAAAAGACGTCTCTTCGACAAAACCGAATGACCAGTGATGCGGCGTGGTTTTATAGAAGACGGACTTATCACAGCATGGCTCGGATCTGGCCCAGCCCGCTACCGCCATTTGAGGTTTGACGCCTTCTCTGTTCGGATACGGTGTCGCGGTAAATATCGTATCATCGGATTCGTGATGAAGCATTAAAAGCGATCGGTCGATCTCAGCATCGACAAAGTAAACCCATTCAGGCTCCTCAAGATCGCCGGTCCAGACCTCACCGATCGGTTTTTTCACACCATTTGACAGGACATAAAAATCGGTATCGAATTCACAATTGCCGCCGGGCGTCCCCTCGTACTGCCACCAGAAACCATAGCTCTCATCGATCGCTTTGATCGTCTGCGTTGTATGGGTGGGGTAAATATTCCATATCGTTTCATACAACCCCTCATCCGATCTCGAATGGAGAGTGACTTTATTATTACCATGGTAAAGAATTTTTGATACCGAGCCGCGGTCATTCTCATAACCGGGATGACCGAATTTTGTCCAGCCCATATTCGGGATACCCCTGTCCCTGCCTCGCCCGCCCTTATAACGCATGTCGTAACCGATCCAGTCATTGCCCTGGATATCGACAAAACTCGAAAAACCGGCTCCTTCCTTGTGGAAATAATAGGTGCCGCTCGGGGTCTCAATACGAAACGACAATTGGCCTTCATCCTGAACTTCAGAAACATCGATAATACGATGCCTGTTTTTCTTCGGCATTTTAATTTTATGTCCCGCTTCAAAATTCTTTTGAACTTCCTGTTCACGCAGCGCTTTGCCGTACACAGCGACCATATAAATGTCACCATAAAACGCTCGGTTTGCTTCGAATTCGTCGGCGAGCATTACATGTACGCCGTCCATCCAGGTTGAAAAATCGCCGCGGAGAAGTTTCGGATCGGGCCCGTCAACGAACATTGTCTTGACCACCCTTCCGTTGACATATAATTCCTGTCCGGGATTGGCATACGTATAAACGACGTGAGTCAACTCGGTCGGGGTAAATCCCTTGTCGATATTTCGGATCGCCGGCAGACCGTTCTTATTGGTCCGGGTCGTCCGCAGACGTACATCATACGTTCGGTAGTGCTGCGAAACCGTGACATTCCTGCTGCCGCTCGAATCCGACAATGTCACGATCCGGCAAGGCCCGCCCTGGTCCAGCGTCGCCGGTTTCAACCAGACCTCAATCGTTAATTCGTCGGTATCCTTACAGGTCTCGATGATCTTCGTCGCCGGCAGGATGCTCAGGATCTGCGCATCCATATGACTTTCAAAATGCTGATACCCTTTTGGCTTTATCGAGATACCGCCGTCTTTGAGCCAGTTGACCTCATCGCCCGGATTTTTTATCAGCAGATCCAGTGGCTGACCGACACCGGATACATCATAAATATAATTTCCCTGGCCCTCATTGAATGTGTATAAAGCGATCAAGCCTTCTTTGGAACGTCCTGACGATTTTTCCAGACCAATGAAATCACCCTGCTGACAACCACATACGAAAACAACGATAGATAAAACTGCAAACCATAATCTGTTCATGACCGAATCTCCATAATTAATTTCATTGGTCGGAATTTTAACAAATTCTGATATATTTGTAAGAATAAATATATTTTCTCTGTGCTTGACTTCTAAAAAAGGCTGGGGTAATTTTATCTCAAAGATAAATAGACATGATTTTAGGAGTAAATCCATGATTTACAGCAAATCTGCACCTTATACCGATGATACATCCAAGGCGTTTGAAGCGGCGAAATTGATTTTGCTTCCCAATAATTACCGCATCGACCAAATAAAAGACAACGAAATATCTTTTATCGGCAACACGATGATCAGCACACGTCAAAATCCGATCGTGGGCGCGACAAAAATAACCATCACCAGAACCGCGGATCATATAAATCTATCGGCTCATTTGACCGGCGTCTTTTATATGATCCTGTTCGTGTGCCTTTTTCCGCTGGCTATTTGTTTGGCGCTGGCACTTATTTTTTATTTTCTGAAAATGGGCTCCCAAGCGGTGATGGTACCGTTCATTGTCATGATCCCCTACATCGGCATTTCACCGGTCATGAGCTATTTTATCAAGAAACGCACAGCCAATGCGCTTGATACACTTCTGTTTAATATAACAATCACTGAATCGTAAAAGAGAAATCAGTATTTTTCGTTCAGCGCGGCAATTTTGATTCTGTTCGCTGAGCTTTCAGCAACGGCGGCTAAGATATACTGAGCATAAGAATACTCGATTTCCTTGTCGATCCGTAAAGTCACAATTTTCTCGTTTTGCGGGACTTTTTCCAGATTCTGTTCCAACAGTTCAGTAATTTGGGCAACCAATTGTCTGGGGTCACCGTTTTGAACCTGCTTCGATCCTACCGCGCAAAAAACATCGTCATCAGATGTAAATACTGAAATAGTCGTCACGGTCTCTGTCAGATCTTTTGGCTGCCGAGCGGCGTCGCATTGATCGGGAACGGTGACCGGAAAATTTTCCGCCTCGATAAATTTCGAGACGATCACAAAAAAAATGATCAACAGAAACACAATATCGATGATCGGCGTGACATTGAGTGACGTTTTATTAAACGAAATTCCAAACCGGTTATTATCTTTTCTAAAAATCATCGCTGGATTTGATCTTTCAGAGAAGCGTCATTTTTAACGGCGGGCAATTCTTCAATATCGGATAAATGGCTTTGGGGGGGTTGGATTTTCTTAGGTGATGTTTTCAGCCGTTTGAGAATGACTTCTATTTCATTGACCGCATCATTAGCCAGCGTTTCGATCTTGTTTCGAAATATCCCGTGCAAAGCCAGAGCGGGAATCGCAATAAAAAGCCCCCAGAAAGTTGTCACCAGGGCCACGGAGATTCCGTCGGCCAACTGGACCGGCTGGGGCTGACCACCCGCAATGACAATAGCGTTGAATAGTTTGATCATCCCAAAAACCGTCCCGAACAGTCCGATCATCGGCGAGACATTTCCAATCAGGTTGAGCCATTCAATCCTGCGAAAAAGGCCAATCGCCTGATCCTGCAGAGATTCTTCAAATGTGGTTCGAATCCTGAACCAGTCGCTCGAACCGGTTTCGACCGCTTTTTTAGCGGCGGTCGAAATAAGATCGTCACCTTTGATGTTCTTCCGGCTTGTGGTTATTTCAGTCAAAAGCACCGCAATCGTTTCACCGATGCCGTCCGGCAGCAATACGTTTCGCCTGATGAGCAAACCGCAATCAATCGCCAGATAGACCATTAAAAGCGACATCGGAAGCAGGACAAACCAGACGATCGGGCCGCCGGAAACAACGAACTGCTCGAACAGCGAACGGTCGATTTGACTTCGATTCGGTCCGGTACCGCTGACAACTCCGAAGATCACAGCAGCTATAATCAACAGAATGACCACTAAAAAAATGATTCTGTATAGATTGCTTTTACTTATCATTAATAATGTTATTCTCCCTGAACCATAACAAACCCACCGCCGGTCCTGACGGCAATCGACTGTAATATTTTCCTGTCTTCTGCACTAGGCCAAAAACCGATCGTATTGATCACCACCGGCCGGTCAGACTGGACCAGTAACAGGTCAACTTCAGTATTTATAGCATCCGGATCGCCTTCGGTCAACTCAAAGCCGTCCGTTAAAAAATAAAAACCTTCCGCCAATCTGCCCAGACTGTCACGAATCTCGAATGCTCTTTGCAGCGCCTCCAAAGCATTGGTCTTGCCAGCCGGTTCGATCCTGTCGATGAACGCAAGTGCCTCTTTCTTTGTGTGTTCAGCGGCTCTTTTCATTTTGCCGTTTTGAAATTCA
>CAZNET010000009.1:6256-17455 GCA_964571885.1 uncultured Pirellulales bacterium | reverse complement strand
AGGGAAACGTCCGTACGATCGACGCGCTGAAACGCTTGAGACTGACCGCCACCGCACCGCATCTTGACCAACCGCGAAAAAAAGTGTATTTCCTGACAATGGAAGGCCTGCTCTTTGAAGTCGATGTAAAAACACTCGAAGTGCAAATGCTTTTCAACCTCGTCAAAGAATTAAAGATCCCCGAAGGAGCCAAAGAGCATTTCAAAAGCGCTTACACTTCACAAGGCCGTCTGGTCGTCGCCAATAACACCTACGACTTCCACGAACACGAAAACAAACGAAGTGCCGGCCGGCTGGCACAATACGACGGCAAGAAATGGGAAATCGTCGAGGAAAATCCCTTCGTCGAAGTCGCCGCCACCGGAATGCCCGCGTACGGCGGACACACACTCTACGCAACCGGCTGGAATAAATCCTCGGTGATCTTGAGGGTCCTGAACAAAGGCAAATGGCAGCGATACCTGCTGCCCAAGGCAAGTCATAGCTGGGATCATGCCTGGAACACCGAATGGATGCGAATACGGCATGCACAAACCGAGAGGCTTTTGATGGATATCCACGGCATGTTCTACGACCTGCCGCCGTTCATGTACGATGGTAAAGTCTGGGGAATCAAACCGATCTGCACGCACCTGAGAGTCGTACCGGATTTCTGTTACTGGCGCGGTCTGTTTGTCATGGCATCCGACCAGATCGACCACGACGAGGGCCAGCCGCAATCAGGTCTTTGGTTTGGAAATATCGATGACATCTGGAAGATGGGAAAACCCTCCGGCTGGGGCGGTCCCTGGTGGCAGTCAAAAGTATCCGGCAGTGTTGCTTCGGATCCGTTTTTAATGACCGGTTTCGATAAAAAAGTACTGCATTTGGCTCAGGATTCAAACGAACCCGTAAACTTCACCGTTGAAGTGGATTTTCTCGGCAACGGCACCTGGAAAAAATACAAAACAATACCAGTCGCCCCCAACGGCTACGAACATCACGAGTTCCCCGACGGCTTCAGCGCCCACTGGATAAGAATCATCCCTGACAAAAACTGCAAAGCGACCGCTTATTTCATGTACAATTAAAAAACATTGCAAAATTGCTTCGATTCGATCATAATTTATCATACAAGATAATTTCACTCAATAATTTAAGGAGTATGATATGGATCGGCGGCGGTTTCTAAAAGTGTCAGGATATGGTTCGATCGCGGCGGCATCCGGAGCAATCACAGGATGCTCTTCTTCGGCATCCACCGACAGTGCAAAGACAATCAGAGCAGGTTCTCAGCGATTATCGCTAAATCAGCTTCAACAGTGGGAAGACTGGAAATACGGCATGTTCATTCACTTCGGGATGAGCACCTATGAAGAAAAAGAGTTCCCTGACGGCAATTCACCGCTGAGTCTTTATCAGCCCGATAAACTCGATGTTGACCAATGGGTCTCTGTCGCCCGCGATGCCGGGATGCGATACGCGGTGCTTGTGGCAAAACACGTGGCTGGTCTCTGTCTGTGGCCAAGCGATTACACCGATTACACCGTGGCCAACAGCCCGGTCAAGACCGATGTCTTTGAAAAATTTGTCAGAGCCTGTGAAGACAAGGGGCTAGAAGCGGGTTTTCATTATTGCAGTTGGGATAACCACCATAAATTCGGTTCAATGCCGCCTCTCGAAGGCCGATGGGACATGGAAGAAATGGGAACGTTTCCCAAAGGCGGATTAAGTGACACCGACAAGCTGCCCTGTTATACCAGCTCGGTGTATCAGAATTTCCAGACCGCCCAGGTAACAGAGTTGTTGACACAATACGGCCCGATCGGCGAAACATGGATCGACATCCCCGGCGTGCTGGGTTGGGGCTACCGGACATTTTTATATCACCACATCGCCGAATTACAGCCCGAGACGGTGATCATGATGAATACCGGTATCAGTGACGGCTCGGTTTTCCCGGTCTCCTATGCCTGGCCTTCGGACTTGATCGCGATCGAGAGAAACCTGCCGCCGGAGACGGGACACAAAAAATGGCGTAATATCGAGGGCAAGAGGTACTATCTGCCCGGCGAGGTGTGCGATCCCATCGGAAAAGAATGGTTCTTCATAGCCGGTGACAATCCCCGCCCCGATCAAGAACTCGCCGAACAATACCTTACCTGTCGCCAAAGAGGTACAAATTTCCTGCTCAATGTCCCGCCGGATAAAAGCGGCCGAATCCCCGAAATGCATATCAAGGCCCTGATGCGGCTGAAGAAAAATGTCAATCTGTAAAACTAAGGAATATATAAGTGAAAACAAACACATATAGTCGCAGGGACTTTTTGAAGTTTGCAGGATCAACCGTTTCGCTTTTTTCGCTTGGAGGCTGTATCGGGAAGGTAGGAAAGGATTCAAAAATTCAAAGAACGAACTTTGTGATCGTATTGTGTGATGATCTCGGCTATGGAGACCTGGCCTGTTATGGTCACAAGCACATCAAGTCACCGCATCTCGATAAGTTTGCCAAAGAGGGCATGAAATTGTCTGATTGCTACGCGGCCGCTCCGGTTTGTTCACCAGCGCGGACTGGAATGCTGACCGGCAGGACACCCTGGCGGTCGGGAATCTACGACTGGATACCGGAAAATTCGCCGATGCACCTGAAAAAAGAGGAGAAGACGATCGCGGCATTACTAAGAGACGCCGGTTATGACACCTGCCATGTGGGCAAGTGGCACTGTAACGGCAAATTCAATTCCAAACAGCAGCCCCAGCCCGGTGATCATGGATTCAACTGGTGGTTTTCAACACAAAACAATGCCTCTCCATCGCATATCGATCCCATCAACTTCGTCCGCAACGGCGCCAAAGTCGGCAGGCTCAAAGGACATTCCTCCGATATCATCGTTGAAGAAGCCATCGGCTGGCTCGAGAATCATCGGGATAAAACCAGGCCCTTCTGTTTGTTTGTCTGGTTCCATTCGCCGCATGAACCGGTCGCCACGGAAGAAAAATTCATGAAAATGTACCCCAAACAGAAAGAAGTCATTTACTGGGCCAATGTCACGCAAACCGATTATGCCTTCGGCCATTTACTGAATAAACTTGATGAAATGGAACTTCGCGATAATTGTTTTGTCATGTTTACCAGTGACAACGGCCCGGAGACATGGGGGCGCTATGGCCCAAGGTCACAAAGGTCCTATGGAACACCCGGACCCCTTCGGGGCATGAAACTGCATCTCTACGAAGGCGGCATTCGTGTGCCGGGTATCATCCAATGGCCGGGCCATACAAAACCCGGCACCAATTGTGATGAGCCGGTTAACGCAACGGACATTCAACCGACATTATGTGACATCGCAGGTGTTGACATACCGAATGACAGAGCGATTGATGGTGCAAGCATTTTTCCGATCTTCAATGGAAAACATATCAAACGTAAAATACCTTTGTATTGGCGTTACGATAATGCCTTATCAAAGCCCTATCAAGTCGCCATGAGAGACGGCGACTGGAAAATACTATCCGACAGTCAATTGACCACATTCGAGCTTTACAACCTGAAAGAGGATATCGCCGAAACAAACAACCTTGCTGATAAAATGCCTGTCGAATTAAAAGCACTTAAAAGGAAGCTGACTCCGCTTCATAATCAGATTGCCGCCGAATCTCCGAACTGGACCTCAACACCCTGATACGATTGAATAAAATGGAAACCAATGAGTTTAATAGATTAAAAAGAGAAGTAACGTAAATTTAATTGAAGCAGCTTCATTGAAACATGCATCGCCGCGACAACAGCCGCTTCCATGGCCCTGAGTCTCGAAGAAAAAATGCTGTTGGCGGCCAATGTAATCCATCCATCTAAAAATTTCAAGTATGCCTTCGACAACGGCGCCGACTTCATCTGCGTCGGCATGTTCGATTTCCAGATTACCGAAGATGTCATGATAACAAATCAGGCCCTTCAAAACGTCAATCGCAATAGACCCTGGATGGCATAAGGGTAGCCGGATATTTCGTATAAATTCGAAATTGAATTTATGATTTGCTCAAAATTGCGACATAGCCGCCGTCGTGGTCGGGGTGCTGCACTCTCGGCAGGGTCAGCTCTTCGGCCAGCAGCTCCAGACTTTCATTATTCTCCAGAAAGCTTTGTATGACCTCCGTATTCTCTTCCTTCTGGATGCTGCAGGTACTGTAACAAAGCACCCCCCCGGGCTTAAGCAAACCGACGGCCTGTCGAAGGACCTCCATCTGTTTTTCCACCAGCTTGGTGATTTTGCTCGGCTTGACCTTATAACGGGCCTCGGGTCTTCGGGCAAGCACGCCGGTGTTCGAGCACGGCACATCGGCCAAAATACAGTCGAAATAACCAACGTCCTCAGCGACCGTTTGAAGATTATTATGATCAAAAATGGTAACACTAATCAGGCCGAGACGCTTGATGTTCTCATTAACCATTTGTAGCCTGTTCTTGTCGATATCGGTCGCGAAAATATTCGCCTTGTTTTGAGTTACCTCTGCAAGATGAGCGGTTTTTGTCCCCGGAGCCGAACAAAGATCCAAAATCGTCCACGCGGCTTCCGGCTTTAGCATCTTAACAACATGCTGAGCGGTGATATCCTGTACTACGAACGATCCGGTTTTATAACCCGGCAGATCGGCGATATTTCTCGGTCGGCTCAATGCGTAAACAGCTTCCTCGATCGCCTCGGCTTCAAGCCCTGCTTTTTCAAAGCCCGCCAGCATTTCTTCGGTTGTCGCTTTTAAGGTATTCGTTTTGACATAGATCGTCGGCTTCCTGTTGGAAGCGAAGCAAAGATCCCTGGTCTTGTCAAAACCGAAATTCTTGTTCCAGTCTTCCACGATCCAGATAGGCATTGACAGCGATTCAGAAAGATAATTGATTTTTGCTTTTTCGGGATCGGGCAGTATTTCCGTATCGAATTCGCAGCCGGTCGTCAGGGACTGAGGAAGAATTTTTCGCGGATCGACCAAAGCCAGCTCGGCTTGGCGATTGACAATGTGTTTTTCAATCTGACGAAGTACCGCGTTGACGAATCCAAGCTGCTTTTTGCCGGCGAAATTTTTGGTCGTCTCCACCGCCTGGCTGACGATGGCGTATTCCGCCGTTTTGGGACAATAAATCAGTTCATAAGCACCGATCCGGATCGTGTTCAGCAATCGCCGTGGAATGTTCTTCGGCGAACAGCCGGAAAACTGCTCGATCATATTGTCGATCGTCAAACGGTTGCGCGTCGTACCGAATACAAGATCGGTCGCGTGCTGACGCTGACTGATCCGCGGTAATTGTTTTTTCAATACCTCGGTGGTATAATCCTTGCCCGAATCGAATTGATTCAACACCGTCATTGCCACCGAACGGGCTGTCGTTATCTTTTCTTCTGCCATTTTACTCCTCTATCTTTCTAAGTTGATCCCCGGCTATGGTATGCCTGCCGTTGACAAAGGCCTTAAAATTAAGTACGCGTCCCCCTGCCGGTTTGAGCTTTTTGATTCGCAAAGCGCCCTGCCCGCACCGGACATTCAACTCATTGTCGAACGTGCCAGGTGCCGGAGATGCGGAATGATTTACTTCAACCGGCTCGGCAAAAGCGAGTGTGACTTTTTCCGTTTTTCCCGTCTTGATCGAATGGTATTCGGCCGACGCCCCGGGCCACGGCCAGAATCCCAATATCTTTCGTTGCAGAACATCAGCCGACTCATTAAAATCCAGATAGCCGTCCGATTTTTTCAGCTTCCGCGCCAGCGTGGCTTTCGAATGATCCTGGGCAACATACTCCGCGCTGCCCTCCTCGATGTTATCGATCGCCCGCAGCAGCACCGGAACCGCTGATTTCGCTAACCGGTCATGAAGCTCACCGGCCGTTTCGTTTTCCATAATGTCTGTTTTTTCCATATCGATAACTTCCCCTGCATCCATTTGGTCCGCCAGGGTTATAATACTGATGCCGGTTTCCTTCTCGCCGTTGACAATCGCCCAGTTGATCGGAGCGGCCCCCCGATATTTCGGTAAAAGCGACGCATGAACGTTGATCGCTTCTTTACCAGCCGTATTGATCAATTCCCGACTGATTTTCTGTCCAAAGGCGATAACAACAAGCAAATCCGGCTGATAGGTTCTTAGTTTCTCAATGATCACACGACTATTTACGTTTTCGGTTTCCAGAAGTTCGACCGAATGCTCTTTTGCCCACTGGCACACCGCTGTTTGTCGTATTTTCTGACCACGACCGGCTCGATGGGCAGCACCCGTGACGATGACTCTCAATGCATGCCTGGAATCGGCGATTCCTTCGAGACACTCAATCCCGAACTGACCACTTCCAAGATAGACAATGTTCATAATCTCTCGCTTACGTACTTAGCTTTTACTTTCTTCGTACTGATTTCTTAACTTCTTAAGCTGTCTGCGATGAGCGATTTTTGCCGCCGAACTCATCTTGTTCGCGATTGTTATCCCCTGAAGATGATCATATTCATGCTGCAGCGCCCGGGCATACAAACCATCCGCCTGCTCGGTAAATGTGTTGCCGTTCAGGTCGGTTGCGGTGACCTCGGCATTCGAATATCTTCGGATTTTCGTATACACCCCGGGAACAGAAAGACACCCTTCCTCGTTGGCTAAAAGCTGACCCGAGGTGGTTACTTTCGGATTAATATAAACCTTGACATTTTCCCTCGTGCCGTCGAGTGAAATAATAAAAATCTGAAGATCTATCCCGGCCTGCGGACCGGCCAGCCCGATCCCTTTATGCTCGATCATGATATCCGTCATTTTCTCGACAAGCCCATGTATTTCTTCATCGATCTGCTCGATCGGTTTAGCTTCTGACGCCAGAACCTCGTGAGGATAACGGGTCATTTTGCAGTTCTTAATATCCATATCATACCTCAATCGAATTCGTCGCCTTCAAAAGTGCTCCCCAGATAAAGCTGTTTAACCATCTGGTCTCGGACAATCTCGGCCGGTGACCCCGCCCCGATGACCTTTCCGTGATCGACGATATACGCCTTATCCACCACCTCAAGCGTGCGCTCAACATTATGGTCGGTGATTAAAATACTGACACCGGATTGATTCAGTCTTCGAATCTCATGCTGCAGATCCTCGACAGCGATCGGGTCAACCCCGCTGAACGGCTCATCGAGTAAGATCAGCGACGGCTCGGTGACCATCGCACGGGCGATCTCAAGCTTGCGCCGTTCGCCACCGGACAGAAAACGCCCATGGCTGTTCGCAACTTCAGTCAAACCAAACCGCTCAATCAGCGTATCGGCCTGGCGGTTGCGCTCGGCTCTGGTCAGGGACATCGTTTCAAGGATCGCGTTCAAATTATCTCGGACACTGAGCCGCTGAAAAATACTCGGCTCCTGAGATAAATAACCGATACCAAGACGCGCACGCTTGAACATCGCCAGCGTCGAAATATCACGCCCCTCGAAAATCACCTCCCCGCCGTCGGGGATGATCATTCCCATGATCATGCGAAATGTCGTCGTTTTGCCAGCACCGTTTCGACCCAGCAGGCCCACGATGCTCCGTTGAGCAATGGTCAGGGATATTTCATTGACAACCGTTCTCCCTGAGTATTTTTTCACCAATTGACGCGTTTCTAAAAGAGTTAAATCCACCATGACTTATTTGCTGCCTAAATCCTGTTCTATTAGTTACCATTATACCAGCGGGTAAATAAAAAGCAAATAAATTGCATTTTCACTGAAAAAGATGCAATTGCCTCAATTAAAGTAAAATTCGCTGGAACTTGCAAGGGGTATCTGGTAATATTGGTTTTTTAGTATAATTGAATACGATTAGTGAGAATGTGCTATGTTTGCGATAATAAGTGATATACATTCCAATTTGGAAGCGTTGACAACGGTTTTAACGGATATCGAGAAACGCGGCATTGAAACGATCTACTGCCTCGGCGATGTGATCGGTTACGGCCCGAATCCCAGAGAATGCCTCGATCTCGTGATTGAAAAAACAAAATGGTGCGTTCTGGGAAATCACGATTTTGCCGCCTTTTACGAACCGACCAACTTCAATTACGGGGCCGAACAGGCCAGCTTCTGGACGCGCGATATACTTGAAAACGAAGAAAAAAAAGAACCGCGTGACAGGCGGTGGAGTTTTCTCGGCTCGCTGCCCATGCGAAGAACCTTCGAAACCAATCTCGGTGGCAGTGATGTCACCAACGAATTTCTGCACGCATCTCCAAGAAAACCCATTAACGAGTATATCTTCCCCGACGATGTGTACACAAATCCCCTTAAAGTCCGCGTCCTCTTTGAAAAGGTCAAGCACGTCTGTTTTGTCGGACACACCCATCTGCCGGGCGTTTTTCTCGATGAGCCGGATTTTTACCTGCCCGAGGAATTAGGCGACAGCTATCCCATTATCACAGACGAAAAGGCAATTATCAATATCGGATCGGTCGGTCAGCCCAGAGACAAGGACAACCGCAGCAGTTATGTCTATGTCGAGGATAATGCGGTGAAATTCGTCAGGCTTGAATACGATTATGAGACCACCATAGAAAAGATCAAAAAAATCGACCGCTTGGATAATTTCAACGCCGAAAGACTCCGCGACGGAAGATAATTCAATTATTTCATTGATTAATCGTTCATTTGCCTATAAACTCCCCATTATTGTATGACAGTTAAAAAAATAGTAAATATCGTTCTGGTAGGCTTTGTCCTCTTTTGCGGCATCCTTGTCGCGAAAAATCTGAACCCGCGCCGTGATAACCACGACAGCAAACCCTGTATCTTGCTACAGTCCCAAAATAATCCCGGACCAACTGATTCCCCAGAGATGGACCGGCAAAAACAAAACCAAATAGCCCCCGACCCAAATCCGGTAAGGACCTACAGTGCCGACAATGAAAAATCCAAAGTCGTTACCATCGGCTCGCTCGACCCGAATTCCGGGTATAAATTCCAACTGCAATTGACGAACAAAGGCGCCGCCATCAGAAAAGCAACGATGAGCGAGTTCGACGACCGCGATTATAAGAACCCCCAGCCCCTCGCTCTATTGTCACCTGTTTACGAAAATACGAATAAAGAAATACTCTCCATGGCCAACGAGGATTTTATTTTCGTCAGCCAATCGCTTCAATTACCGCTCGACAAACTTAACTGGCAGGGACCGAATCTGGAAACAACCGACCAAGGCGGTCAGTTGGCCCGGTTCGAAGCGGTCATTAAGGAAATTCCCAGTCAGACACCGGTCGTCAAAATCACCAAAACATACACCCTGATCCCCAACGAGTATCATCTTTACTGTGATATTGATATCGTCAATCTCACCGAACAGCCGCAAAAAATTCGGTTTAATATGAACGGCCTCATCGGCATCGACAGAGAAGAGGATATGTATGACAGAAGAATGGCAGTGGGAGGATTTAAAAATCAAAACGGCGAATTTGTCATCGAAACCCGGGACGTCAAAAAACTAAAAAAAGCCGACACGGTCGAAGACAAAAGGCTTACCAAAGGAACAAACGATTTCATCTGGGCGGCCATCACAAATAAATATTTTTCCGCGATCCTCGTCCCTCTTTGCCCGGACCAAAAAACGTCATGCGACTGGATCTATGATAAAACCGCTCACTATTATAATCCCGACGGCGACGAAAAAGATAAAACCGGGGACGAAACGATCGCCGTCAAAATGAAAATGAAATCAACAACCCTGATAAAATCCTCCGAACAAACCGAACCCAAACATTACCGGTTTTTACTTTATCTCGGACCCAAGCAAAAGTCACTTTTCGATAAAGATGAATTATACAAAAAACTCGGATTCATCCATTCCATCACCTTCAGACCCTGTTTCTGCTGTCCCGGTGCCATCATCACACCCATCGCATTGGGAATCCTCGGATTAATGAAATGGCTTCATCAATTCATCCCTAATTACGGCATCGTCATCATGATCCTGGTGTTCATCGTCCGGCTGATACTCCACCCTTTAACCAAAAAAGGACAGGTCTCGATGAGCAAAATGACCAAACTCGGACCGAAGATGGAGGAGATTAAAAACAAATACGCCAACAACAAGGCCGAACAAAACAAACAGATGATGGCCCTTTATCGCGAACAGGGTTTTTCACCGTTTACAAGCATGCTGCCGATGTTCATTCAGATGCCGATCTGGATCGCGCTGTGGAACGCCGTCTCGGCCAGTATCGAACTTCGCGGCGAGCCATTCTGGCCGACCTGGATAAAGGACCTCTCGGCACCGGATGCCCTGTTCAGATTCCCGGCATTCGACCTGCCGTTGTTCGGTACCATCGATTCATTTAATCTGCTGCCGATACTCATGGGCGTTGCCTTCTACCTGCAGCAAAAACTCATGCCGTCCCAGCAAACTGCTTCGACCAACCCCCAAATGGAACAGCAGCAGAAAATCATGAAAATTATGCTGCCGATTATGTTCCCGCTGATGTTATACAAGGGACCGTCCGGCGTGAATCTTTATATCATGTCCAGTGTCTTCGCCGGCGTCATCGAACAGTACGTCATCCGAAAACACATCAGAGAAAAGGAGGAAAAAGAATCCAAAGGCCTTCTCTCGGCGACCAAAAAAACCGGCGGAAAAGTCAAAAAGAAAAAACCAAAACCATTCTATAAAATGTAACGTGCATCGGATTTGATCCGCTTTTATCAGTCTTATGATGGCGCTAAACGATACGATTGTTGCGGTCAGCTCACCCACCAGTGACAAACAGGTCATCATCCGCGTTTCCGGTCCGCAGGCGGTATCGGCCTTAAATAAATATTTATCAACAAAGATCGACCCTAAAACCGCCGGCATCGTCACCGCTTATTTCACATTAGAAAGAGATCTGGAAATTGAAGTGACGCTGTATTTATTCACGCAAGGTCACTCCTACACCGGCGAACAACTCATCGAGATCCATTTCAACGCCAATCGCGCGGTCACCGATCGTGTGATTCAGCGATTGCTGTCGGCCCGATTGAGACTCGCCCAACCCGGTGAATTCACCGCCCGAAGATACTTCCACGGCAGGATCGACCTCTCACAGGCCGAAGCCGTCAACGAAATCATCACAAGCTCGAATTCATTCCAGCTAAACGCCGCCCGGCAGTTAGTGTCAGGCAGACTCGGCAAAACCCTCGAAACCGTTAAAAACCGACTGATCGAATCGCTCTCGCTTCTCGAAGCCGGCA
>CAZNET010000009.1:0-6246 GCA_964571885.1 uncultured Pirellulales bacterium | reverse complement strand
ATTTCAGCGGCGAAGACATCCGGTTCCAATCGACGGACGAAGCGATCAGAAAACTGCAAAACATTAAACAAAAATTAACGGATTTGATCTCCGAAAGCATCACCCGTGAATCGATTATCGAAATGCCGTCAGTCGGCATCGCCGGCGCCACGAATGCCGGTAAAAGCACATTATTAAATACCCTTCTCGGCAAACAAAGAAGCATCGTCTCTGACCGAAAAAAAACCACCCGTGACATTCTGACCGGCACACTGTCACTGAAAAACAGCCAATGTGTCATCTTTGACTGCGCAGGCCTGATCGCCCAACCCGCCGATATCATCGACGAACTGGCTCAAACCGCCGCCGTCGAGGCCCTGAAAAACAGCACCCTCGTCCTGTTCTGTGTTGATCTGTCAAAAGATGATGTCACACAGGACGATCAAATATTCGGCCTGATAAAAGCAAAAACAATCCTCGGTGTCGCCGCCAAATCCGATACAGTGACACCCGATGAGCTGACCGGAAAGCTCCGATTACTCAATGACACCTTCTCCATACCGTTTACCCCCGTCAGCGCAAAAGAAAACATAAATATCGAAAGCCTTACCGAACAGATCGATACACAATTGATCGCATCGGCTGATATCCCTCACGGCACGTCGGTCGTCGCCTTGAATACAAGACACAAAGCGCTTGTCACCGATACCGTAAAAACCATCGAACAAGCGGTCGAACAATTACAACGGCAAAACGACGAAATCGCCGCCATGATGCTCCGAACCGCTTACGATCAGTTGGGATCCGTCGAACAGCAGCCCGTCGATGAAAAAATCCTCGACCATATTTTCTCGAATTTCTGCATAGGTAAATAAATGCCGCTTGAACAAAGTTACATTCTTTTTCATTCGTTTTTTAGAACGTCATCCCGAGAAAACGAAGTGAACCGAGAAATCCGGCTACAGTCATCCCGAGCGCAGCCATGTACCGTACGGTATATGGCACAGTCGAGAGAACTATTAATGAGTATTCTCCGCTTCGAGATGCCGAGCTTCGCACCGGCCAAAATGACAAAAATACGCAAGCCGTTATTAAAAAACAAATATCACTCGGGACTGACACTCATCGAACTGCTGGTCGTGATTTCCATCATCGTCCTGCTGATCGCCCTGATGGTGCCGTCACTGGGTAAAGTCAAAACCCTCTCAAAACGCCTCCGCTGCGCCTCCAATTTAAAACAGATATACCTCGGCTTCGAATTATACACCTACTCCAACGACCACGCCTATCCCTGCGCCCCAGACCCGCAGCCCTCCGGCGTCTGGCTCTGGATGGGCAGAGGATTCAGGGACTATGTCAAAATCTATATCGATGACACCATCGACGCCAACAATCCCTCGGTCCTGCGGTGCCCCTCCGACCTGACCGATCCCCAAAAATACCAGTCCACCAGCTACGCCTACTCGATGTCCTTTTACTATGCCTCCGAACAGATCAAAACGATCACCTCCGTCGCTCAGCAGTACGGCCCGACCGACTTAAAACCCCATATCCAGACGACAACTTCGGTCACCCATCCCGCCGAAAAGATCCTGCTCGGCGAATGGGCCAGCCATCACGAACCCATCGAAAAAGAATGCGGCTGGTGGGGCTGGGACGGCGCCAGAAACTTCCTCTTCGCCGACGGCCACACAGACTTCATCGACGCAAACGACATCAACAAAGCCAACGACAATAACCCAAACCCAAACGTAACCAAAAACGGCATCAACGGCCGCGACATCTAAACGAAACAGACCGTTTGCCAGGTCTTGCTACTCCGCGAAGTATTCTTCGTTACGAAGCACAAGTTAGGCCGCGGCAATACCGAATCCAAATACAAGGTCAAACGTCCCTCTGTCATTGCGAGGAGCCGAAGATTAAGTTTATCCCTGCATGTTTTAAGCAGGGGCGGCAATCCCTCATCGCATGGTTCAGGTCAAATCATAACGTCTTGAGATTGCTTCGCTGCGCTCGCAATGACCTTTGTGCATCTGACTCTTGACCAATATCCCATTGTCACCCTGAGCCTGTCGAAGGGTCTGTTGAATCAGCATTGTAGGATGGGCTTCAGCCCATGCTGATAAAAATACAAAGCCCGAAGGACTCCGCAAATATCGAAGCAAAGCGGAACTCCCAATCCATCAGGGTCACCCTGAGCCTGTCGAAGGGTCTGTTGAATCAGCATCCGAAGGATTCCGCAAACTACTGATGCGAAGCGAAACTCTCGACCTGTCGGGAATCATTCATCATTTGGAAACCGTGTGGCAGCCACTGAGCACTGCGAAGTGGATGGCTCTAATACGAGCGACGAACGACAAGTTTTGTAGGATGGGCTTCAGCCCATGCTGATAAAAATATAAAGCCCGAAGGATTCCGCAAATATCGAAGCGAAGCGGAACTCCCGATCCATCAGGGTCACCCTGAGCCTGTCGAAGGGTCTGTTGAATCAGCATCCGAAGGATTCCGCAAACTACTGATGCGAAGCGAAACTCTCGACCTGTCGGGAATCATTCATCATTTGGAAACCGTGTGGCAGCCACTGAGCACTGCGAAGTGGATGGCTCTAATACGAGCAACAAGCGACAAGAACCGAGAAACGATTCATCATTCCCATCTCAGATCGTTCAGATCTTCAGGCCTCACTAATTCCACATGCCCGTCATTGAAGCAGATATTCAGTCCATCACCGTCATGCCGACCCCGCGCCAAAAGTTCCGCCCCGCCGTGCTGGCTCCACCCACCCCAAGATTCAAATAACAAAACCACATCTCCCGGCGAATCCGGACTGCAATTCGGATTCATCGCATAGTGACACGGCGATGTATCTCCAAAAGTCTTGGCTGAAGGACAAATTAACCACCTTGTAAGGTCCTCATCTCGTTTCATTAAGAGATCACACCACTTGTTAGGTTCCGGATAAGTATTGAAATCTTGATAATATTCCTGAATTGTTCGATTCAAAGAGGCTACATTCAAACCACAGACCATTTTTGATAGAGTTGCTATATCAACTTCGCCTTCGGCTGGGATGAAATGATTTCCAATTAATACCAACGGACCAATTACTATTCCAGGAATAGTATAAAGAATACCTTTATATTTTTCTTTGCGCAATATAACGATCAAAGAAAATACACTCAAAACCAATGAAACAAATAAGAAGAAAATTAAAATTAAAGACAGAAAAACAATATCATATGGAGTGCCTTTAGAATAATATAGGAATAATCTAATAAGTAATAATAAATAAGGGCACCTCTAAAAATTTGTTTTTGGCGGACAAACGAATCTTTTTGTTTTCGTGCATCGTCAGGCAAAAGCCGGTTTAGTTTCAGCTAAAGCTGATTTTCCTTGCTTGACAGAAATCAAAAATCTTCACCTTACCGCTCAAAAGGAATTATTAGAGTTACCCATAATATGAAAGACCATAGGGCAGGCTTATAAACCTTCGGCTGATCGGCTTTTGTTTGTTGCGGTTGTTTTTGCATATTGTTCCCTTTATCCAAACAATCATTTTGATCCATCATAGCGAATTTCACGGTTTTGAGAAACAAAAAAGTTTCGTTTGTCATTCAGAGACGTTCGGATCGCAATAAAACTTGAAAAAATAATATTCTTGCAGGAAAGCATACGATGCAATATGATAATTCCGTTAAAACGTTATAGAGGTATAAATGATCGAAATCAACGAACAGATCAAATACTGGCAAAAGGGTGCCTTTGAGGATTTTGAGGTCGCAAAACAATTAGTTGACAGCGACAAATTTCGTCATGGTCTGTTTTTTGCCCATCTTTCACTTGAGAAAATTCTCAAAGCGCATGTCTGTAAAAAGACAAATAAAATCGCACCGAAGCTGCATAATCTCGCGAGGTTATCTCAAATCGCGAAACTGGAATTACCGGATGACACCTTGAATCTGTTAGCGGAAATGAATGAATTCAATCTTGAAGGCAGGTATCCGGTTCCTTTTCTGCCCGATCTATCAAAAACGGAAGCTAAAAACTATCTAACTCAAGTCCAGGAGGCACTGCAATGGTTCAGCAGTCAGTTATAAAAAGCGTTCACGATTACCTCGTCAGATTGAGTGACGAGGGGATCGCCGTTAGTTTCGGTGTGATCTTCGGCTCCTATGCAGCCGGAACGGCCACGGACCTGAGCGATATCGATCTGCTGGTCGTGTCACCTCTGTTTGACGAACAATTTCAAAGAGAAAGTGTTCATAAGCTCTGGCGTCTCGCCGCTCGAACCGACACCCGGATTGAACCGATCCCCTGCGGCAAACTCCAATGGGAAAACGACACCAAAAACGCCGTCATCGAAATCGCCCGAACCGAAGGCCAAACCGTAATGGTTAATTGAGAGTTTTGCAGGATGGGCTTTGCCCCACCGGTTCTTTATGTAACCATCAAAATAACACCCGCGTCCAAGGCAACATATTCACCACCCTCGATAAAAACATTCGAGGGCTGGTTGTGCACACGAAGAAAAATAAAAGTTAGGGTATGCTGTGCATACCTTTGCTTTTTGCTTGCCGCGCCGCAGCTTTACGCGAAAGCTGGACGTCCCCGCAAAGGCGACGGGTGGCAGCCACCGAAGTATGAGGTGGATGGTTCCCTCGTTCCTTTGTCATTCCCGCGAAGCATGTCCCTCCATGCTTTAAGCAGGGAGCAGGAATCCAGAATGTTTTGCTGTGGGTTGCCTGCCCCGACGAAGCTTCACGCGAAGGCGGGTCACCCAGGATTATCATCCTCACAAATCCGAAGCAAATTTTTTCAAATTCGGGTACGCCTCGATCAGTGACTTCGGTGCCGGCCGGTTTTCGCCTGTGATCAGGGCCTTTAATTCGATGGCGTTGGCCAGCGCCCCGCCTTTGTAATGGTTGTTCGCAATAACCGTCAAAAACTCGAACGCCTCGGCCAGCTCGGTGACATGTTTCTGCAGACCGGCAAGTTCCTTTTCATCATAGTAATAATTGTACGTCTCGTCCCTTCCCGCCTTGGAAAACCACGTATCAAAATTCCGCCCGTGCATCCGGAAGTAACCGTTTTTGCCGATCGTACACTTTTGCAGATCGAACGAATTCGTCGTCGTCGGATAATCCAGATTACAAACCGTGACACCAAGTGCCTCCAGAAATTCAAGCCCCTTCTCTTCTTGCCATGACCGATGCCTGACTTCAACAACGATCGAAAAATCATCCCTGAACGCCTCGGCTATTTTCTTAAGATGTTCACGATTGGCCTTGGTATCCGCATAATCATATTTGAACTGAACCAGCAACTGTTTCAATCGGCCCGCCTCCAGCAGCGGCGCGAATCCCTCATGAAACTGCCGGACGAGACCGGTATCGAATCGCTGCTCATGAGTAAAATCGCGGTTGAGCTTGGCGGTAAAGAAAAAATCCTCGATCCCCTCGGTCCGCCTCAGCCACGACGCCGAATTTTTCACACTCGGCGGCCGGTAAAAGGTGCTGTTGATCTCGATGCAGTCCACGAATTCGCTGATAAATTGAAGCTCATCGACCTTCGTATCCGGATACACGATCCCCTTCCAGTCCGCATAAGACCACCCCGCGATCCCAACATAAATTCTCTTTACCGTTTCCATATCACAATAACCTTTTATTTTCAAACCATTTCGATTATAATCGCACCAGGTCACCAACGACAAGATAAAAGCTGTCATTAAAGGTATGAACGAATGAAAAAAAATTTATGTATTCTTATTGTACTTTTCTCGATCACCGGCGCCCTCGGCAAATACACCGAAACTTTCTATCTGTCCGGCCGCGGCCGACAGCAGACCGTGGACTGGGAATTTTTCTGCACCGAAGGGCGAAAAAGCGGCAAATGGACCACCATCAAAGTACCCTCCTGCTGGGAACAGGAAGGCTTCGGCACCTACAACTACGGCACCGACCCCAACCAATCCGACGAACAGGGCAAATACCGCTACCGATTCCGAACGCCGACAAACTGGGTCGATAACACAATCTACCTCGTCTTCGAAGGTGTTATGACCGATACCGAGGTCACCCTTAACGGCAAAAGCGCAGGCCCCGTTCACCAGGGCGGCTTTTACCGCTTCAAATACGATGTCACCGACATCATCAAAATAGGCCCCGAAAATCTGCTCGAGGTCACCGTCAGCAAAAGATCATCCAACGAAAGTGTCAACAAGGCCGAACGCCATGCCGATTACTGGATCTTCGGCGGCATTTACCG
>CAZNET010000008.1:6713-17944 GCA_964571885.1 uncultured Pirellulales bacterium | reverse complement strand
CAGGTGATGGGCGTACCTGATGAAAATCTGATGAAAAAGATCGCGGGGACATTGATAAAAATCGGTGTCACACGGGCAATGGTCGTTCACAGTGACGGTCTCGATGAAATCAATACAATGTCACCAACGAAAATCTTTGATATTAAGGACGGTGAGATAATTGAAATTCAACTGGATCCGGCTGAACACGGCATTCCCAGAGCCGAATTCAAAATGCTCCAGGGCGGAGACGCACCGACTAACGCGAAAATCGTATTGGACATTCTGCAAGGCCGTGACAAAGGGGCTCGAAGAGATATTGTAACCCTGAATGCGGCTGCGGCGATTATCATTGCTGGTCTGGCCGATGATTTTGAAACAGGATTGCAGTTGGCAAACGAATCGATCGATACCGGCAAAGCAGAAACGGCCCTTAAAAAAATGATCGAAATATCGAATGGTGTATAAATGCTGATTGTAAAGGTTAAAATCTGCGGTATAACTTCATATGACGACGCCATAGCGGCGGTCGATCTGGGAGCCGATCTGCTCGGTTTCAACTTCTATCCGGAAAGCCCCAGGTACCTGACCGGTCAACAGGCCAGCGATATCATTAAAAAACTGCCCGCCTTTGTCGATACCGTCGGTTTATTCGTCAATGAAGATATCGATACGATCGAGGAAACGGTCTCGAAGTGCGAACTCAGCTGGGTTCAACTGCACGGCGACGAATCGGTCGAGTTTTGCCAGTCCCTGCACCACATCAACGTTAAGACCTTAAAAGCGATACGGGTGAAAGATGAAAGTGACATTGAAAATGCGGAACACTATTACACCGATGCGATCCTGCTGGACGCCTTCGATCCTGAAAAATACGGCGGGACGGGTTTGACATTTGACTGGAACCTCGTCGGCCACATCAACAAGCGGGTCTTCCTCGCCGGCGGCATCAATCCGGATAATGCGGTTGAAGCGATCAACCTCGGCGTTTACGGCATCGATATCTGCAGCGGCGTTGAAAGCAAACCCGGCAAGAAGGATTATAAAAAAATGAAACGATTATTTGAAAATATCAGTCACTTGAGAGCTTAGGAAAGTAATTATGAAATATGACGGCAGATTCGGAAACTACGGCGGTTTTTATGTCCCCGAGGTGTTAATACCCGTTCTGGAAGAACTGGAACAGGCGTTTTACTGCTTTTATCAAGATGAAAAATTTGTTACGGATCTCAAGGAACTGTACAGGTATTATGCGGGCAGACCGACGCCTTTATATTATGCCAAACGTTTCAGCGAGCACGTGGGTTTCAAGGTCTATCTCAAACGCGAGGACCTGCTGCATGGCGGCGCGCATAAGGTCAACAATACGCTTGGTCAGGGTTTATTGGCACGGTATATGGGTAAAACCAAACTGATCGCCGAGACCGGGGCCGGCCAGCACGGTCTGGCCACCGCGATGATCGGGGCATTATTCGGGATGGAAACAAAAATATTCATGGGTGTCACCGACATCGAACGCCAGAGTGTCAACGTCCACAAAATGAAACTCTGCGGAGCCGAGGTTATCGGAGTCGAGGGAGGAACCGGAACCCTGAAAGACGCGATCAACGATGCACTTCGCTACTGGACGGCTCATGTCGCCGATACGTTTTATCTTTTTGGTTCGGCATGCGGGCCGCACCCCTACCCGACAATCGTAAAGCACTTTCAAAGCTGTATCGGCAAAGAAACCCGGCGGCAATGCCTCGATCAGATCGGCAAACTGCCCGATATGATCGTGGCCTGTGTCGGCGGCGGCAGCAATGCGATCGGTATTTTTTCCGGATTCGTCGATGATGCGGATGTAAAGCTCATCGGTGCCGAAGCCGGCGGCGAAGGCGTGACCATCGGCAAACACGCGGCGTCACTGACCGCCGGTAAAGTCGGTATCCTGCATGGAGCCAGAGCCTATCTGCTCCAGGACGAAAACGGACAGGTCATGGAAACTGAGTCGGTCAGCGCGGGACTTGATTACTCGGCGGTAGGACCCGAGCACTGCCTGCTCAAAGATACCGGCAGAGCGACCTATATCGCCATCGATGACAGTACCGTACTGGACGCTTTTGAGATTCTAACGAAAAAAGAAGGTATTCTGCCCGCGCTTGAAAGCGCTCACGCACTGGGTTATCTGCTTGAACAAAAGGGCCAGCTCGATCCTGACACGGTGGTCGTGGTCAATCTGAGCGGTCGCGGCGATAAAGATGTTTCTATCGTTGAACATCATCGGCCTCTGGGCGGACAGCGGATTAAATAAAGCAATTACGAAGGAAAACCGCAAATGAAAACATATAAAGAAGTTTTTTCGGAACTCAAAAAACAAAATAACACGGCCTTGATACCGTTTTTTGTGATCGGGGATCCGGATTTTGAGACAAGCCTGTCGATCGTCAAATCGGCCATAGACGCCGGTGCCGATATCCTCGAACTGGGCATCCCCTTCTCGGATCCCATTGCTGACGGTCCAACCATCCAGAAAGCCGATATTCGGGCATTAAACAGCGGCATGTCACCAAAAATAGCTGTCGAATTCATAAAAAAAATCAAGAATTACAGAGACATTCCTATAGGTCTGTTGATGTATTATAATCTGCTCTACCAATACGGTACCGAAAAATTCCTCACCGATTTTCAGCAGGCCGGTGTCAACAGTGTTCTCATCGCAGATCTGAGCATTGACGACGCCGAGGAGATTACCGTCCCGGCAAAAAAAGCAGGGCTGGACACTGTCTTTATGGTGACACCCAACACAAGTCAGCAGCGCATGAAGCAGATCGTTGCCGCGACCACCGGTTTTATATATACCGTCTCGGTGCTTGGCGTCACCGGCAGCAGGGACAATCTCTCCGATTCCGTCGAAGAACTGGTCGTTACTTTAAAATCATCCGCCCATATCCCGGTTTGTGTCGGCTTCGGGATCAGCAAACCCGAACACGCCAAAGCGATCGCCTCGGCAGGTGCCGACGGCGTGATTATCGGTTCGGCGATCGTGAAAATGATAGAAAACAATCTCGATAATGTACCAGAAATGATTGAAAATATCACCGAATTTGTTAAGGAAGTCAAAAAAGTAATTTGAACTAAAACCGTTTGCCTTCGTATCTGAAAAAAAATTAACCGTATAATTGATAAGTGAACAGGAGAGAAAAATGAGTAAGATTCTTTACATCAAGGCATCGCCCATGAACGAACTGTCTTTTTCGACAGCGGTTGCTGAAGCTTTTTTAGAAACCTACCAACAGCAGAATCCAAAGGACAAGATACAAACAATTGACTTATTTGACGAGGATTTGCCGCCTTTTAATTGGGCAGCCGCCAGTGCAAAGTACAAAATCATGCACGGTAAAGAGCATTCCGAACAAGACAGGAAGATATGGTCAAAGGTCGAAGATATCATTAATGAATTCAAATCGGCGGATAAATATGTATTCGCTGTTCCGATGTGGAATTTTTCGATCCCTTATCGCCTCAAACAATATATCGATATTCTTGTTCAGCCCACTTACACATTTGGTATGACCGAAGACGGCAATTACAAGGGTCTTGTCGGTGATAAACCGGTTTTTGTCGCCTATGCGCGAGGAGGACGGTATCTTGATAATCCTCAGGCACAAGACGCTGATATGCAGATCAAGTATCTCGAACTCATATTAGGTTTTGTCGGCCTGACAAATACGCAAAAAATCGTTGTTGAACCCACGTTGGCCGAAGGACCCGAAACTGCAAACGAAAAGAAACAACAGGCAATTCAAGCAGCAAGGGAACTCGCTAAAAAATTCTGAAAATCCGTTACCTTAAGGGTAACTCTAATAATTCCTTTTGAGCGGTAAGGTGAAGATTTTTGATTTCTGTCAAGCAAGGAAAATCAGCTTTAGCTGAAACTAAACCGGCTTTTGCCTGACGATGCACGAAAACAAAAAGATTCGTTTGTCCGCCAAAAACAATTTTTTAGAGGTGCCCTTAATTATCATCCGTCCTTCTTTCGGGCGCGGAATAATAATAGTAACGCGGATAATACGTTCTTGTGCGATAAAACAGCTCGTCCCGGTTACGCTCGATTCTCTCTTCAAGAATACGAAGCTGACTTTTTATGTCCTCTTCGAGTATTTCGATCTCTCTTCTTATCAGCTCATTATTGACTTCAATATTGTTGGAAATGGTTTCGATCTGGATCAAACTTTGCGAAAGCTTCTCGTCATATTCCTGAAATTTATTCTGCATTCGGTCCAGTGTCTCTTCAATGGTCGCCTCAAATTCAAGTTTTCGCAGTTTTGCCCTTGACTGGGCTTCCCTTTTCCAGACGTCCCGGTCCTCTTTTAATTGTTTGATCCTCAGATCATACTGCTCGATTTTTTCAGAATCCTCCAGTCCGGAATCCTCGATAAGCTGTTTGGCTTTCTCATAAGCGCGTATCGCCTGGATAAAATCATCAGGATCATTTTTAAAGTCCCATGTTCTTCCAGCAAAATGCTCCGCCAGATCGGCATAATATTTATACTCAGGAACATTGCGAATTTGCAGCGTACGTGCATCAATATCGCGTTTGCTGTATGTCGTTACAATGATTTTACTGTTAATAATCTGTTCGAGGGTAACTCGATTCTTATCTTCATGAATTAATTTCCCATAAATGACCCTGCCGTCGCGCAAATGAAAATCAACTTTTCGTATGAAACTCGGCCGTGAACGCATCTGTAAATCTGAACCGGCTGAATTGGATTCCGACTTTGAGACCTGGGCATATAAGACGGTGAAACCAAGGAATAATAAAACTATAACAATGGTCATTGTGACAAGAAAATTAACTGTCTTCATGATTTTTACTCCTAAAGAACAGGAATATAAAACCATTATAACAAATAAAAATTAAAAAGACAGAAAAACTTTATGTAATCCGCAATTCAGATAAGCCGAGACAAAACCGCCCCCTTAACCGTTTATTAATTTATATATTCTTAAAAGTTCAGCGACACTCCACGCCTGGGCAAAACACCCCCTTGGCGTATGGGGTTTGTCACCATCGAAAATCTCACTGATTTGCCCCAGACAGGCTTGTGAAGTCAAATGGGTTACTAACGGCTCAATAAGCGTCAATGCCTGTTTTTTGCTTTTTTTGCTGTAGTCATTGACCTTAAGATAGGCCTCGACATACGGCCCGAGCAAATACCCCCAGACGGTCCCCTGATGATAAGCTTTATCACGCTCGGATTGCGGACCGATGTAGGTACCGATATATTTTTCATCAAAAGGTGACAGGGACCGCAAACCGTACGGGGTCAACAAATGTTTCTCGACTGCTTGAATGACCGCTGTCTGCTGTTCGGCATTGATAGGTGAAAATCCAAGCGACACGGCGAAAATCTGGTTCGGCCTTAAACTTGAATCGACTTTTCCGTCCGGATGGATACAATCATTCAAATAATTCTTTTCGGTATTGAAAAATAAATCTCTGAAGCTCTTTTCTACCGTGTCCGCCAATGAATGAAAATGATTTGCTGTTTCGACATCCCGGTCCAGATAAAACTGTGCCAGTAGGCATAGGCTGTTATACCATAAAGCATTTACCTCCACCGCTTTGCCGAATCGAGGAGTAAAAGCGATATTTTGATACTTGGCATCCATCCACGTCAACTGAGTATTTGCATCACCGCCGGTGATCAGACCGTCTTGGTCAGCACGGATATTAAATCGCGTTCCTTTCTGATAGGAATCCACAATCCACCGGATCACCGGTAAAAGATCGCTGGTAAAGGTCCGATTGTCGTCTGTAGCGGATAAATATGCAAAGGCGGCGTTGATAAACCATAACGAAGAATCAATGCTGTTGAAATAAGCGGTATCCGAACGGTCATCAAAACGATTGGGTATCATACCGTCATCGGCCGCCCCGGCGAACGTCGTCAGAACCGATTTCGCCTCCAGGAACCTCTCGGTCGAAAGCAGAAGACCCGGCAGCGAAATAAACGCGTCTCTGCCCCAGTCGGCAAACCAGGGAAAACCCGCTAATATGGTGAATTTCTGATCAAGATATCTCTTATCAGACAGGGATGCAGATGAATTCACGTCAGCGGAACCCGACTGTCTTCTGTTAATGAACTGATCGGCACCTAAATAAAGCATATTTAAGACACGGTCCCTGGTTTTCGCTTGTGAGAGAATATGCTGCTGATGTCTGTGTAAATCTTTAATCATTTGCCTGACGTTCGTATTAAATACATGGGACTCAAAGCTCCCCTGCCCGTTATTATGTAAAGAGGCCCTCAGAACAATCTTCTCAGGATTATTGATCCTCCATTTATAAAATCCCGGCGACCATAAATCTTCGATAAAATCCTGCCCTCGTTGCTTGTCTATTCGATAAACAAAATTAAACCACCATTGCTTATCCTCTTCAATATCACAATCATCCGCTTTTAATAACAGTTCGCAACTGCCGGGGATATTATGTTGAACAAAAACACCGCTGTCTATTGTCTGCATCTGAAGACAGGCATAGGACTTTTGAAGGGAATGAAAATCACGCAGCCCAATAAAAGGCCTGACCGTAAATTCAAGCGGCTTTTTAACGGTCTTGAAATCATAAATGACAATAGCCGCATCAACATTACGCAACAGATAAACCGATTTGGTTAATTTCACTCCATGCAGTTCATAATCAAAGTGAACACCGATATCCTGTCGGAATCCCACAAGATGCTCATATCCTTTCGGTGAAATCTTACCATCGAACTCAAAGGTCGTAAGATTATATTTTTGCTGATCGACAATGAGCATTTCCATCAGACTCGACAACGACATTACGCGATTAACAGGAGGATTTAACGAACCGATCAACAATCCGTGATACCGGCGTGTGTTACAGCCAAGAATAGATGATGAACTGTAAGATCCACGGGAATTCGTTAACAGCCATTCTTGTTCGAGAAGGTTGGCGATAGTTCGATGATTGAATGATAAAGAGATAACTTCAAAAAGATCCGTCTTTTGTAAAGTCAGCAATAGATCGCTCCATTAAAAAATTTAGTTATTCCTGTTGAATCCGTTCTATTAACTTATTCCCTGAAGATTATCAGGCTGTTCTTTTTGTGAGATGCTTTTTCTGATCTCATTGACACACCGGCTGTTGAGATTATCCAGCACATTCATGAAGTTGATATAGGAATCATACGGCGAATCGTACGGATTGAAATATTTATGTACGTCACCGTCTGCGAAATATTTCGTACACATATAATAAAAGTGATCGGAAGTTTGAAGTTTCCGCCAGTCGTTAAGAATATTCTGATCGTTAATCTTTTTAATATTATCCTCGATCCGGTAAAGTTCATGGATCGCGTTGGATTGCATCGCATTGCCCAGCCAGGCGGAAATATCTCTTTCGGTATCGGCCCAACTGATCAGATGGGGTATATCCACCTCATCAACATCCTGATAGAGTTCAGTAACTTCACTGGGAGTCTTGAAATTATTGTCCGGATGCCTCAGAATCGCCTCGGGCAAATGACGCATAAAATCGAAAATACCGGTATCGGCCCATTGATGCTCGCCTAATGTTTCATAATCCATGAACAGATTCACAACATAGCCGTTACCGTTAACCTCGTTTACCCACTGAGAAAATTTATCCGTCGTCAAAGGCCATTGATTCCAGTTTCTGTCCGAAAACCGAAATGCGATATCATCGCTGAGGGCATAATTTTTTAATAGGAGCTTGAGATTGTCACACCCCTTTGGGCGGTAAATATAATTGGGACTTCGGTAACCCAGTATGTGATCGGCTCCTTCGGTAATGATTGCATCGAACTGACCTGTGGACTCAATCAGCTTGGCAAGCTCATTATTATAGATCAACTCGGTATTCCGGAAAATCCTTGGCCTTTGGCCGAAAAGTGATTCGATGGTCTCGACATGCTTATTGACCTGTTCCAGAAATTCCTTTTTGGAATAAAGATAACTTAAACTGTGGTAATACGTCTCAGCCAGAAATTCCACACACCCTGTCTGAGCCAGTGCATCGAATGTACTGAGCACCTCCGGACAAAACTGCTGGAGTTGTTCGAGCAGCACTCCTGTTAAACTATAGGATATTCTAAATTTTCCCTCATAACGGTTGACCAAATCCAGAAGTAAACGATTAGCGGGCAGATAGCATTTATGGGCGACTTTCTTACAAATGGCCGCATTCTTATGATCGTCAAAGTAATGAGGGTCACTGTCAAAAACAGTATAATGTCTTAATCGGACCGGCTGATGAACCTGAAAATAAAAACAAACAGACGCCATGGTTAGTTTTCCTTGATATCACTGTCGTTATTAGGATAAAGACTTGTTAATCGATAATCCATTATACCTTAACGGAAAGCAAGTCATTATAAATTTGTAAGCATTTTAATGCAGAATCTTCCCATCTCAGTTTTCGGACCTCATAATTGCCGTAACTTTTCAAGGTCATCTGCAGCGGCGGATATTTCAACACGGCTACGATCTTATTGGCTATTTCGTTAACATCCCAGAAATCCACTTTCAAAGCATGCATCAATACCTCCGAAACACCGCTTTGTTTACTGATAATAACCGGTACATCATTATGCAGTGCTTCAAGCGGGACCAACCCGAAGGGTTCTGAAACGGAGGGCATCACAAACAAATCGGCCATTTGATAGATCTTTTTAACCGCGTCGCCTCTCAAAAATCCCGTAAAAAGAACTTTTCGGCCGATGCCTAATTCAGCGGCCATCTCGATTGCCCGCTGCATCATATCGCCGGAGCCGGCCATAACAAATTTCACATTATCCATCACTTCCAGGACTTTTTTAGCGGCCATCAGGAAATATTCCGGTCCTTTCTGCATGGTAATTCGTCCGAGAAACAGAACGATCTTTTCCTCTCTTTTGATACCGCTGTCGGCCAGAGACCAGCCCCCGTTGCCGTTTCTGTCGACGCCATTATGGACTACTTCGACCTTCTCACCTGCAGCACCGTATCGGCTGATGATAATATTTCGGGTGAAATAACTGACCGCGATGACTCTGTCCGCATGATGAATACCCTGTCTTTCAAAGTCATAGATCATCTGATTGACATGTTCGCCGCTTCGGTCAAATTCCGTGGAATGGATATGGGCGATCATCGGTTTGCCGGTAACCGCAGAGATAGCGATCGCCGCGGGAAACGTCATCCAGTCATGAGCATGAATGACATCAAAATCTTCATGCATTGCCAGTTCAACAGCCATATTGGCATATCGCTGAACCTCAGTATACATATCACCGCTGTAATCGGCACGGATCATATCCGGATCAGCAACCCTGGATTGATTCAGTTGTTGTTTATCCCGGAGCAGATTTTCTATCTTGCGCTGATATTCGGAAACCGTCGAGTAAGGCTGAAGAGGGCTGTTTAAGCCGCGAAACGATACATGTTTAAATTCCTTATAACGAAAAGAAGTCGATGAAAGCGAAGTGCCCGGGCTGAGCATCTTAACGTGGCTTGCATACCGGCCATCCACCATTTTAGGTAAAATAAATGTGATTTCAATGTTAAGCTGGTCCATCGCTTTTGTAAGCCCGTAACAGGCCGTACCTAATCCGCCGCTAATAAACGGAGGAAATTCCCAACCTAACATCAATATTTTCATTGCGATCCTCTCATATTAGCTTTTCGTTTTCTTCTTCGTAATTCCATGTTTTCTTCTTTTCTAAATTAACGTTTCAAATCCTATCAGAAGCCCGCCGAGATGCCGATGATTTGGGTTATCCAGCTTTGCATAATAGGCAACTTTTGTTTCGACACAAAAAAAAGGTTGCTTAATGTTAAGTCTTTAACAAGAGCGCTTTTCATGTCAACCCATGTTATATAAATCGGATGTTTATGCAAGTATCGTTCACAATTTTTCCCATTTATATCCATTTTTGCTGCTGATAAATCCATTTTTATAGGAAATCTTAGACACTCATCATGATTTACATGAGTTCTATAATTTTTACAAAAAATATAATCTTTCAATGCTGCATGACTTGAAAAGGACTTATAATCATTAAATCAGTCATGGTACAAATTTGAATCTTGAACCCATTCCGAGAAAAAAAGCCGTTCCAAAAAGATGAAACGGCCCGTTACAACAATCGTTTTTGTAACAATTATCCATTGTTGTTAAACGTGTTAAGCCAATACTGAATAAACAGCACCCGATAAAGAAATTAAATATCCTGGGCTTTGACGGTACTTCGTCGATTGGCTTTTGTTCTGGCAATAGCCGCATCGAGCATCGTGTAGAGCGCATCATTGATCGCACCCAAGGCCTCTGATGAGGTCATCATTTTTTTGCTCTTGATGTAAGCTTTGACTTTGCTTGCAACGATGAGGGCTTCTTTTTTCTTTGCCATAACTTTAATCCTCCATGCACATAAACATTAATAAAATATTATTGGTCATCAATTCCATGAGACCACCATTTTGTTTCTTTAATTACCTATAATAAAAAACTTTTTCAATAAAAAAATGCGGGGAAACATCAATTTTTTGTAATTATAGGCCTATTTCATGAAAATATATATCACATTTCAATCAAAATGAAATTTTTTTTCTAATTTGGTCCTTAAATTTTAATAATCAAGACTAAATAAATTGACGAAAAGATGGTGAAAATATGGTTAATGACATTGCAGAGATGTCATAAAATGAATGGAGACAGAATCATGGCAAAACGATCCAGAAAAAAACAGAAGAGCCAGACGAACACAACTGAATATGTGATTGTAACTTTCACTGAAGATTCTGAACAAGCCAAAGAGTATGAGCTTCTGTTAAAAGCAAGTGAGATCCCGGCCCTGGTAAAAGAGCCCCACGGCGAAACCGAATCCAGCGGCTTTGCTGTCATGGTCCCTGAAGATTTCATTGATGAGGCTCATGTGATTGTCGAATCACAGGATGCGTACGATGATTTCTGCGACTATGCGATGGATGATGAAGAAGATGCATTTGGAAATGACTTTTTTGATGACGACTTTTAATACCTGAATTAACATGAATAACAATCCTTATAAAGAAAGACGAAGCGGAACAGATCGAAGGTGCGGGAAAGACCGCAGGCAGAATGTCGTTGATATGAGAATTAACCTTGACCGCCAGCGGGGGCCGGGCAAAAGAAGGAGTGATGAAAGAAAACAGGCTGAAGAAGGCCAGATGTCCGACGAACAGTTTGAGTTTCTCATGGC
>CAZNET010000008.1:0-6703 GCA_964571885.1 uncultured Pirellulales bacterium | reverse complement strand
AAACCAATGGTCGGCCCTTTCCGACATGGACCGAAGTGCTGGAGTTGGTCAAGGCCCTGGGGTATAGAAAAGTGGCGGAACCTAAGCCTATTGAAGAAATCAATTTACAAGAAAAGGAATCCGCAGCCGCAACATAATCCTCCCGGTTTTACGATTGATTGCCTTAAACCATTTCAATATCTTAACGTTGAATTCATCTCAAACAGGTTCTGCCATCCATACAAATTTGCTTGATATATTATACATTACTGATACACTTTCGGATTATCAGAATCAAATGGTAAAAATGGTATTTATCAGGAGATAAAAAATGTCAGACTATTCTATCAGTCCCGAAGGGGAACAATTCCAAATTCCGCAGGAACAGGAATATGCCGAGGAATTTCAAAGGATCGAAAATCTTGTTAATCAGGCAAGAAGCGAAGGCAAGGAAATCGTCGTTGTAATGGGCGTAGGCTTTGTGGGAGCGGTCATGGCCGCGATCATTGCCGATACAGTCGATAAAGAAACAGGCCAGCCGAGTAAATTTGTTATCGGATGCCAAAGACCAAGCACCCGGAGTTACTGGAAGATTCCGCTCTTAAACCGGGGACAATCCCCTGTCAAAGCCGAAGACCCGGAAGTCGATCCGATGATCGCCCGCTGTGTCAATGAGAAGAAAACGCTTGTTGCCACTTACAATAACGACTGTCTCAAGCTGGCCGATTGTGTGGTCGTCGATGTTCAATGCGATTATACAAAACACGATCTTGGAAACATGAGAACCGGGGAAGCTGAAATGAAAGCCCTTGAAGCAACGATTCAAACGATAGGTGAAAAAGTCCAGCCTCATTGTCTGACGCTGATTGAAACAACCGTCGCTCCGGGAACAACAGAGTTTGTCGCCTGGCCTATCATGAAAAAAATATTTGCCAGCCGAGGTATCAACAGTGAACCCTTACTTTCTCATAGTTTTGAACGAGTCATGCCCGGAAGAGAATATGTCTCATCAATCCGGGATTTCTGGCGAGTCTGCTCCGGCTGCAACGCGGAAGCACGTCAGCGGGTGGAGAAATTCCTTCGGGAAGTTTTGAATACCGAAGATTATCCATTGACCGTTATGGATAGGCCTATCGAATCCGAAACGACAAAGATCGTGGAAAATTCATATCGAGCCACTATCCTGGCTTTTCTTGATGAATGGAGTTTATTCGCCGAACGAAACGGGGTCGATCTGATCAAAGTGATTAAGGCCATCAAGATGAGGCCGACCCACAATAATATGATCTTTCCGGGGCCCGGTATCGGTGGATACTGCCTGCCTAAAGACGGCGGCCTTGGTTATTGGGCTTATAGACATATTATGGGTTTTGAAGATGATATTTTCAATATTACACCGATGGCGATCGATATCAATGATACCCGCGGACTTCATGCCGCTGAATTAACCCGCGACGCCCTGCGAAACATGGGTAAAGTGGTTGCCGGTTCCGATATCCTGTTGTGCGGAGCAAGCTACCGACAGGATGTCGGCGATACCCGTTACAGCGGCTCTGAAATCGTTGTACGAAAACTGACCGAAATGAACGGCGAAATGCGCGTCCACGATCCCTATGTGGAACACTGGTTTGAGCTGGAAACACAGGATACGTATCCCGCCCCGGGACATTCATGGGCAAGATTTTTTAGAAACCAGGACGACTTGGTCAACATCAGAGTTCAGAAAGATTTAGCCCAGGCCCTCAAGGGCGTTCAGGCGATGATCCTGGCAGTCCCTCACGAACAATACCTGGATCTGGATCCTGACAAGATCATCGAATGGGCCGGCGGACCGATCGCGGTGATCGATTGCTTTGGCATTTTGGATGATAATAAAATCCGCAGATATTTTGAGCTTGGCTGCGAGGTCAAGGGTATGGGACGCGGTCATATCCAGCGGATTAAAGATGAAATCCGAAGCAAAAGATAAAATCAATGGACTGCAAAGACAAAAAAATCGCCATATTGGCGCCGGTAGCCTGGCGGACACCGCCTCGGGCTTATGGGGCATGGGAAACCGTTGCCAGCAATATCGCTGAAGGTCTCGTCGCGCGGGGCTGGAAAAATATCACCCTGTTCGCGACAAAGGAATCGGTCACCAAGGCAAAGCTTGTCGGTTGGGTAGAAAAAGGGTACGAAGAAGACAAAACCCAGATCCCGCTTGTCTCAACGGTTCTTCATATCTCAAATGTAATGGCGTTGGCGGATGAATTCGATTTGATCCATAACAACTTCGATTATATCCCCCTGACCTATTTGCCATTTATTAAAACACCGATGCTGACAACGATTCACGGCTTCTCCGAGCCGGATATCCTCCGGGCATATTATCAGCATAAAAATAGCTATTTCGTTTCGATCAGTGACTCAGACCGTGACCCCGGCCTCGATTATATCGCAACCGTTTACAACGGCATCGATCTTTCCAACCTGACATACAGTAACACCCCCGGCGACAAGCTGGTCTTCCTCGGGCGTATTCATAACGACAAAGGAACTCATCTGGCGATCGAAGCGGCGAAGCAAGCCGGTATGGATCTAATCATCGCCGGTATTATTCAGGACCAGGAATATTTCGACACACTGGTCAAACCGCATATCGATGGCAAACATATTCAGTACATCGGCCCGGTTGATCCGCCGCAGCGTGACGCCCTGTTCAAACAGGCATATGCGGTTTTACATCTGAATATCCTGCCCGAACGGTTCGGCCTGGTCATGGCCGAAGCCATGGCTGCGGGAGTTCCGGTGATCGCCTTCGACCGAGGGTCGTGCAGGGAGGTCATCGCAGACAAAAAGACCGGCTACCTCGTCGACACGGTCGATGAAGCGGTGAACGCTGTCAAACAGATCGATAAAATCGATAGAAAAGCCTGTAGAAAACGAGTTGAAGATAATTTTACGATAGACCGTATGGCCGCCAATTACGAGAAAGTATATCAGAGGATCTTTGAACTTGAAACAGCTAAAAAATAATCAGTTCTTGCCAGGGGTAGAACCATGAAAAAAGAATTTGTTATACGCTACGAGAACAACCCGATCCTGACAAAAGATGATATTCCTTACAAGGTCGAGACAGTACATAACGCGGCAGTAACGAAATATGAGGGGCAATATATCATGCTGTTCCGTTCTCATCTGGATACCGGCAGATCGATCATCGGCAAAGCAACAAGCGATGACGGCTTTCATTTCAAGCCGAATCCCGAACCGTTCATGATCCCTTCTCAGGAACCCGATTTCAGTGACTATGAGGAATTCGGTGTCGAAGATCCGCGTATCACTTGTCTCGAAGGTGTCTATTATATTACCTACAGTGCCTATTCGAGACACGGCGTCAGGATCGGCCTGGCAAAAACAAGCAATTTTTCAGAAATAGAGCGGATCGCTTTTATCACGCAGGCCGATTATCGTAATACGGTCATTTTCCCTGAGAAAATAAACGGCCGCTATGTCAAGCTGGACCGGCCTCATTCGGATATCAGTCCATGGTCGATCTGGATAAGCTATTCGCCGGATCTGATCCACTGGGGTCAATCGAAACTGGTCATGAAACCGGTGACGTATCACTGGGATGAGATGAAGATCGGCCCCGGTGCTCCACCGATCAAAACCAAAAAGGGATGGCTGAGTATTTATCATGGTGTTTTTCCAACCATGGACGGAAGCGTTTATCGTCTTGGTGTCGCACTGCATGATTTGAACGACCCTTCGAAAATACTCGGAGTCGGCGACCGGTGGATACTTCAGCCCGAAGATCAGTGGGAGCTGGTCGGCTATGTTCACAACGTGGTTTTTACCTGCGGCGCAGTTCCTGAAGAAGACGGCAGTGTCAAAATTTACTGGGGTGGAGCCGATAAGGTCATGTGCACGGGAACGGCACAACTGGATGAACTGGTCGATCTGTGCCTGACCTACTCCCGCCCGCCAATGTAAAACCAAATGTCCCCATGTCATTGCGAGGAAGCGCAGCGACCGCGGCAATCTCTTAACGTACGCCGCAGTCACATCATAAGGTCAAGAGATTACTTCATCACCTGAACAAGTCTAGGTTCCTCGAAATGACAATACACGTCATGCTCTTATCGATTGCTCCAATGTCACCCTGAGCCTGTCGAAGGGTCTGTTTAAGATTGTCATTCCCGCGGAGGTGGGAATCCCATTCCTTATTAATAGATCCCTCGGCTCACTTCCGTTCGCTCGGGATGACATTATTCTTTTTGTCCACGAATTACGTAACATTTACAATTGCGAGGCCGTCAGGCCGCGGCAATCTCTTTCGCATAATTCCGGCAAATGTTTAGGAGTTTGACAACTAAGAAATCTTCTTTGAGTTGTATTGCAGGTTGTCCCTGTCCATCAGCAGAATCACTTTTTCATATTTATCCGATGACAGATTTTGCTTCAGGATCTTTTTGATTTCCCAAAGCGGAGTCCGCTGAGTGGTATGAGTGATCAGAATATGCTCGTTATTCATAGCCTCGATCAGCTTCGTGAATTCATTGATGTGCATATGATAGCCGGCTTCTGCCCTGCCGATATGGTCGTCGATATAAAACGTGCATTCGGCGATCAGGATCCTGCTGTTCTTGACATAATCGAGCTGCGAGTAATCCACATACTGCGTGTCACCGAGATAGCTGACGATGGGGATATCGAGAATATATTCGATCTCGGTGCCCTGCTTCTTCAGTTCGACGATCTGCGGGCCGGTCAGTTTCGTAAATTCGGGTTTAAGTTTTTTCCGCCGCTCAAGCACACAGTATCCCACCGAGCCTCTGCTGTGTTTGGTCGGAAAGACCTTCGCGAACAGGTTCGGCTTGATCTGGTACTCGTCGCCGGGCTCGACAGGTACTAATTCCGCTGGAACCTGGTTGCCGTCAAGTTTCGACCATGCGTTGATAATCTGTTTTATGGGCGGTATCAGATTTTTCGGCGCCAGCAGTTTGCCGGGGCTCTGGCCGCAAAAATTACGGTGCGAAAGATAATATGCGATCCCCGCGGCGTGATCCATATGGCCATGCGTCAGCAGGACATGGTTGATCGATATGATCTGATCCGGGGCCTTGCCGATATCAAAGCAGACATCGAGCTGCGGCATACCGACAACGGTTTCCTCGCCGGCGACCGAATAACCGACAATCTCAAGATCGTCTATTTTCAAATGTGCTAAATTGTGACTGGGCATAACAATTTCATTTAATTTATAAACAGTTTTATAATTTTGTGTTATTATACATGAATATCAGGATTTTTCTATCATATTCAGGATTAATTATGCCGGACAAACGAGCACATCGAGGGCAGCACCCCGCGGATGCAAAGCTGTTCGCGCCGGATAATATCGAAATCATGCGGCAGGCGGTCGCGGATCTTTCAATGCTATTGACCAAAGGCTACGCCGAGAAAAGCTCGCTGAAGCTGGTTGGTGACAGGTTCGCATTGACCCAAAGGCAACGCCTCGCGATATTAAGGTGTTGTTGTTCGGATCAGCAGCTTGAATCGAGAAGTAAAAGAAAAATTGGAATTCCTTCGTGTAAGAATCACCCCATCGCCATTGATGGATACAATCTTTTAATTACCATCGAATCGGCTATCAGCGGCGGATTTATTTTCATCGGCCGAGACGGAACCTACAAGGATCTGGCCAGTATCCACAGCACCTACCGAAAAGTCGAGGAAACCATCCCCGCACTTGAACTAATCGGTCATTTTCTTGAAGAAATGCAAATTCAAGAAGGCCTGTGGTTTTTGGACAGCCCCGTCTCCAACAGCGGCAGACTAAAGACTATCATGGAACAAATCGCCAGAGACAATCACTGGAACTGGCAGATCAAACTGACGATCAGTCCCGATGCCGAATTGATCAAAAACCATGAAATCATCGCCAGCAGTGACAGTGTAATCCTGGACGGCTGTAAAAAATGGATCAACCTGGCTGCGGAGATTATCAGATCAAAAATTCCAACCACAAAGATTACTGATATTCATATATGAGACGCATATGAAAAAATCTGGTAATCAAAAGGAGAATATTTTCTTGTTTAGTATAATTAAATTGCTTTGAAAGCATTTTTTTGTAATTGATCGAAGCGATTTTGGTAACATTGTTGATATCGCAAAAGAAAAAAATTGTTTAAATAGCTATGCAGGAAATATTATCATGAAAGATAGAAGTGTTGTTTTATGGATATTAGTTTTTGTCTTTTTGATAGCGGATACTGTTCAAGCCCGGATTCCAATTATTCTCTCAAATAATGCAACTGAACGTGAAAAACTTGCAGCTAATGAATTACAACATTATTTGAATAAAATTTATCCATCTGAGGAATTTACTATCGTCAAAAATTATCCTGAAAAATCATTCAGACAACTGATTATACTTGGCACGATGAAATCACAACCTGAATTGTCAAAATGTATCGACATAGAAAAACTAAAAAACCCTGAAAGCTATGTCATTACTAATCTCGAATCAAATGGTCAACAAAAGGGTATTATCTTTGCTTCTGACGAAAGAGGTCTGATTTACGGTATCTACGGCTTGTTAGAAAATCTTGGCTGCGGTTTTTACCTTACAACGGAAACCCTGCCTGCCCCTGAACAAAAGCCGTTTGCTTTCGAGGATTGGGAAATATCTGATTATCCTCTCATAAACACACGAATCGTTTTTAACTGGCACAAT